>NZ_JBDYKL010000001.1:0-283415 GCF_040012415.1 Sanguibacter sp. 25GB23B1 | reverse complement strand
GGCCCACGCTCGTCCTCGAGCGTGCCCGTCAGCGTGTCGTGGACCGGTCGCAGCGTCCCGCCGGCCGCGAGGAAGGCGTCGTTGCCCCGCCGGAAGAAGCCGGTGCACGACGCGGGCAGCCAGAGCGGCAGCGACCGCGGCCCCGCCCAGTGCTGCACGCCGTTCGCGGCCAGCCGGTCGTCCTCGGCGGTGACGAGCTCCCCGTGGAACCCGGCGACGGCGGCAGCCTCGGCGAGGAGGTCCCCGAGCGGGACCGGGTGGCCCACGACGTTCACCGTGCCTGTCGTCCCGCGCCGGGCGGCTCCAGCGACCCACTGCGCCGCGTCCCGCACGTCGACCACCTGGACGTGCCGCTCCTCGGCGACCGGTACGAGGACGGGGCCGTCATCGGCGAGCGCGAGCCGCGAGACCCAGTAGCCGAAGCGGTCGCTCGGGTCGCCCGGCCCGGCGACGAGCCCGAGGCGTGCGACGAGCAGGCGGTCGCCCAGCGCGGTCCGGGCGGCCCGCTCGGCGGCCACCTTGGCGTGGGCGTAGTCGCCGACGTCGGTGGGCTCGACGGTCTCGGCGCTCTCGTCCGCGCCCGGCGGGTCGTCGTCGTGGGCGTAGACCGAGGTGGTCGAGACGAACGTCCAGTGGGCGGCGCGCGGTCCGAGGGCGGCGACGGCGCCGGTGACCGTGGACGGGTCGCGGGAGACGTCGACGACCGCGTCCCAGTCCGTGCGCGCCACCTCGTCGTACGCGCCGGGGCGGGACCGGTCGCCGCGGACGAGCGTCGCGCCGTCGGGCACCGTGCCCGACTCGCCGCGCGCGAGGCACGTGACACGGTCGCCCTGCGCGAGGAGCCGGGCGGCGATCTCGCGTCCGAGCCATGCGGTGCCGCCGAGGACGAGGGTCGTGGTCATAGGGCCACCGAACCACACGTCACCGGGCCGGCACGCACCGCAGCGGGCGAATCCGCGCCGGTCACGGTCGTGGCGGCTGGACAAGCCTCGCGTTTCGGCGTTCTCTGGTCCCATGCCCCTGGCCACCCCGCTCCCTGTCCGCACGCGCACGCCCGCCCGGCCACGCCTGGTCTCCCTGGCGCTCGTCGCCGTGCTGGCCGGTGCCGGCCTCGCTGCGTGCGGCCCGGACACCCCGGCCCCCTCCGTGGCGGCCGAGGCGCTCGCCGCCGGTATGGCGAGCGGAGACCTCTCGGGCGTGACCTTCGACGGCGCGACGACGGCCGACGCCACCGCCCACCGCACGGCAGTCATCGAGCCCCTGGTCGACGCGACGGTCGAGGTGAGCGTCGGCAAGGTCGCGCTCGGCGACGAGGACGTCACCGCGACGGCCGACCTCGTCTACGAGTGGGACCTCGGCGGCACCCCGTGGAGCTACACGACGAGCGCCGACCTCGCGCTCGTCGAGGACACGTGGCACGTGGCGTGGGAACCGGAGCTCCTCGTCCCGGGCCTCGTGCTCGGCGACCGGCTCCAGGTCACCCGGACACCGGCGGTGCGCGGGGACATCAACGGTGACGGCGACGTGGCGCTCGTGACGGAACGCGCCGTGACCCGGATCGGCATCGACAAGACGCGTCTCGGCGCGAACCAGTGGGACGATGCCGCGCGACTGCTCGCGCCCCTCGTGACCATCGACGTCGAGGCCTACGCGGCCAAGGTGGCCGCCGCGGGCGAGAAGGCCTACGTCGAGGCGATCACCCTGCGACCCGAGTCCCCGTACGACTGGACGGCGATCGCCGCGAGCCCGGGCGTCCTGCTCGTCGAGGACACCATGCCGCTCGCGCCGACGCGGGAGTTCGCGGCGGCGATCCTCGGCCGTGCCGGTGACGCGACCGCCGAGATCGTCGAGGAGTCGGGCGGCACCGTCGCGGCCGGTGACCTCGTGGGCACCTCGGGCCTGCAGCGTCAGTACGACGAGCAGCTGCGCGGCACGCCCGGTCTCTCGGTCGACATCGTCGGGTCCGACGGTGTGGTCCGGGAGACCGCCTTCAACCAGGTCCCCGTCGACGGCGAGCCGTTGCGCACGACGCTGAACGTCGACCTCCAGAGCGCCGCGGAGACCATCCTCGCCGGGACCACGGTCCCCGCAGCGATCGTCGCGATCCGGCCGTCCACCGGCGGCGTCCTCGTCGCGGCCAGCTCTCCCGGCAGCGCGGGCCTGTCGACCGCGACCGTCGGGATGTACGCACCGGGCTCCACGTTCAAGGTGATCTCGTCGCTCGCCCTCCTGCGCGCCGGGGTCACGCCCGAGACGACGCTCCAGTGCCCGGCGTCGACCGTGGTCGACGGCCGCACCTTCACGAACTTCCCCGACTACCCGACCGACCACCTCGGCGACATCCCGCTCTCCGACGCCGTCGCGCAGTCCTGCAACACCGCGTTCATCAACGCGAGCGGCACCGTGACGCAGGCCCAGCTCGTCGACGCCGCGGCCTCGCTCGGCATCGGCCTCGCGGCACAGCCCGGGCCGGGCGTCTTCACCGGCGTCGTCCCGGCAGGGTCGACCGGTACCGAGCACGCCGCGTCGATGATCGGCCAGGGCAAGGTCCAGGCGTCACCCCTGACGATGGCGGGCGTCGCCGCGTCCGTCGCCCGGGGCGAGACCGTGCGCCCGACCTTCCTCGCCCAGGAGGTCCCTGAGGGCGAGGCGTCCGAGCTGCCGACGGTGCCGAAGACCCCGCTCACCGCGGACGAGGCTGCCCAGCTGCGCGCCCTCATGCGCGGCGTCGTCACCGACGGGGGCGGGGCGTTCCTCCAGGACGTGCCCGGCGAGGTGGCCGCCAAGACGGGCACCGCCCAGTACGGGGACGGCTCCACCAACCACGTGTGGATGATCGCGATCCAGGGCGACCTGGCCGTCGCGGTGTTCGTCGAGACGGGTGAGTACGGGTCGACGACCGCCGGGCCCCTGCTCGAGCAGTTCCTCACCTCGGCCGGCTGACAGCGCGCCACGAGCGGCGCCTGCGTGAGCCGGGTCACACGGGCCGGGCCAGCGTGTTCACCACTTGTGTCAACCGGTCCAGCACGCGATCCTGACGGCATGGACCCGGACACCCCTGTGCTCAACCTCGACCTGTGGAGGGCTGACGCCGTCGTGCTGCACTTCTGGCTCACGACCGTCGACCTCGACGCGTTGCCGTTCGAGCACGCGGGGCAGAAGCAGGCGCTGCTCGACCTGCTGACCGAGCTCGACCAGACCGTCGCCGCCCAGGCGGACGACGCCGAGATCGTGCGGTCCCACGACCTCGTCGACCGCACCGGGACCTCGATCGACCCCGCCCGTGTCCGGATCCTCGCAGCGGGAGCCTCCGCCCCGGCCCACGACGAAGACGACGACGAGGACGAGTACGGGCTCGAACCCTTCTAGCGCGCTCCTCCTGCTCGCGCGCCTCTCCTGCTAGCCGACCTCGCCCGCCATGATGCGGCCGACCTGCTCGGCAGCGCGGTCGAGCAGCTCGAGCAGCTCGGCGACCTCGTCCGGGCGGCTCTGCTGCAGGAGCGCGTCCGTCGCGCGGAACTCCATCGCCTCGGCCTGCGTGAGGACCGCGCGACCGCCGTCGGTGAGGTGCGCCTCGACCATCCGGCCGCTCGGGTCCAGGACGGTCGTGGCCAGTCCTTTCTCCGTGAGGGTGCCGAGCGTGAGCTCGACCGCGCCCGTGTCCATACCGATCTTGCGGCCGATGTGCCGCGGGTGGACCACGTCGGACTCGATCGCCTTGAGGATGAGGAACTGGCTCGTGCGCAACGAGGTGATGGCCTCCATGCCGCGCTGCAGCTGGTCACCGAACGCGCGGAGCCGGTTCATCCGTTCGAGGATCGCGACCGTCGTCGACACGTCCCCCACGGGAAGGGCCGCGAGCTCGTGCCGTGCGCGGAGCGCGAGGTCGGTGCTGCTGGGCGTCGGTGTGGTCGTGGTGGCGAGCGTCTGGCTGGTCACGGGTCTCCTGCGATCGGTGGGGTGGTGCGTCTGGTCAACGACCGGGGCCTCGGGAAAGTTCGGCCCGGCCGCGAGCTCGGGCGATGTCGGCGGCGGGGTGGCGGCGTGCTCATCGTTCGTCCGTGTCGCGGCGTCGGAAGCCGACGAGACCCGCGACGAGGAGCGCGGACGCCGTCACGCTGAGCCACACGAGGGGTGCCGCGCGCAGGGGGTCGAGGGGATAGCCGGGCACGTGGCTGAACGCGGAGAGGTTGAGCGCCGCGTCGGGCAGCCCGAGGAGCGGGCCGAGGAGGGTGAGGACGAACGTCACGGCGAGGACCACCCAGGCCGCGTGGCTCGAGCGCGGGCGCAGCCCGAAGAGGGCGGCGGCGACACCGACGACCACCCACATCGCAGGGACCTGGACGAGCCCGGCGAGCATGAGCTGACCGGCCGTCACCGTGCCGGACGGGACGGTCGCGATCGTCACGACCGCGAGCACGGCGGTGCCGACGAGGAGGATCGTCGCCGACCCGAGGAGACCCGCGAGCACGTGGCTCGCGAAGAACGCGGTCCGTGTCACCGGGGTCGCGAGGACGGGCTCTCCGCGTCCTTCCTCCTCCTCGGTCCGGCCGCGCAGCACCCCCTGGATCCCGTGGATCGTCGCGATGGTCGCCATGACCGAGAGGATCGTCGCGAGGAAGCCCAGGGTGAAGCTCGCGCCGCCGCGCCCGGTCAGGGCGAGCACCCGCTGGAAGTACTCGTTGTCCGAGAACGCGTCGCCGACCGACGAGCCGAACGAGCCGTACAGGGCGCCGAGCAGCATGAACGCGACGAGCCACCCGAGGAACGGTCCGCGGTGCAACCGCCACGCGAGCGCGAACGGCCCGCCCAGGGACGAGGTGGCACCGGCCGGCCCAGGGCGCTGCGCGAGGAGCCCGGCACCGACGTCCCGGCGCGCCTGGAGCGCGTGGGCTCCGGCCAGCAGCCCGATCGTCGCCACGACCGGGAGCACGACGACCCACCAGCGGTTCTCCACGTACGGCAGGATCTGCTCACCCCACCCGAAGGGGGAGAGCCACTGGGCCCATTCCGCGCTGCCGGACGCGGCGCTCCACCCGCGCAGCACGTACAGCGCACCGAGGGTGGCGCCGGCGAGCGACGAGGCTGCACGCGCCGTCGAGCCCACCTGCGCCGCGACAGCCGCGACCCCGGCGAGGACCGCACCCGTCGTCGCGAGCGCCAGCCCGATCGCCACGGCTCCGCCCACCTCGACCTGCCCGGACATCGCGCTCGCGGCGACGAGCCCGGCAGCGGCCGCGAGACCCGTGACGGCGCACGCGCCGATCGCCAGCGACGTCGCGGCGGCGAGGGGGGCGTGCCTCCCGACGACGCCCGACGCGACGAGCTCCGTGCGCCCCGCGTCCTCCTCGGCCCGCGTGTGACGGACCACCGTGAAGATCGCCATGAGCGAGAGGAAGAGGCTGGCGATGCCGACCGCGCGCCACGCCGTGAAGCCACCGGCGGTCGTGAGGTCGTGAGCCTGCCCGAGCAGCAGCGCGAACGCGGGGTTCGAACCCATCGAGGTGGCCATCGCCTCGATGGCCGCAGGATCGGGGAAGAGTCCCTCGTAGGCGGTGTAGGTCGTCACGACGAGGAGCGTCACGGCACCGACCCATGAGAGCAGGCGCCAGCGGTCCCGCCGCAGCGCGAGCCCGAAGAGGAGGGGCATCCCCGCGAGAGAGGTGCTCATCGGTCCGCGGAGTAGTGCCTGAGGAAGAGCTCCTCGAGCGTCGGCGGCTGGCTCGTGAGCGAGTGCAGCCCGGCGGCGGCGAGGTCGGCGAGCACGGGGCCGAGCGCCGAGGTGTCGACGTCGAAGCGCAGGGTCGTGGCAGTCGCGTCGTCGGAGCCGGTCGCGTGGGAGCCACCAGAGTGGGAGCCGGCGGTGTCGGTCTGGACGAGGAGGTCGTGCACCTCGGGCCGGTCGCCGAGCCCGAGCGGCGGTGCGGAGACGACGGCGGTGATGGCGGTGCGCGTCAGGTGGCGCATCTGGGCGAGGGTCCCGGTGTCGACGACGTGCCCGGTGCGGACGATGCTCACACGGTCGCAGAGCGCCTCGACCTCGGAGAGGATGTGGCTCGAGAGCAGGACGGTCCGGCCGCGCGCCTTCTCCTCGAGGATGACCTGCTGGAACTCGACCTCCATGAGGGGGTCGAGGCCGGCGGTGGGCTCGTCGAGGATGAGGAGCTCGACGTCGGAGGCGAGCGCGGCGACGATGGCGACCTTCTGCTTGTTGCCCTTGGAGTAGGTGCGGCCCTTCTTCGAGGGGTCGAGCTCGAAGCGGTCGAGCAGCTCGGCGCGCCGTCGCTCGTCGAGCCCGCCGCGCAGGCGGCCCATGAGGTCGATGACCTCTCCGCCGGACAGGGTGGGCCAGAGGCTGACGTCGCCGGGGACGTACGCGAGGCGTCGGTGGAGGGTCGCGGTGTCGCGCCAGGGGTCGCCGCCGAGGAGCCGGACGGTGCCGGCGTCCTTCTTGAGGAGGCCGAGCAGGACGCGGATCATCGTGGACTTGCCGGAGCCGTTGGGGCCGAGGAACCCGTGCACCTCGCCGGTGGTGACGACGAGGTCGAGGTCGTCGAGGGCCTTCGTCGTGCCGAAGGACTTGTCCAGGCCTTCGATCTCGATCGCGGCTGACGGCGTGGCTGTCGGAGCTGTGGTGCTCATGTGCCGAGTCTGCTCCCGTCGTCGCTCTGTGACCAGACCCCTGAGGTCGTGACCAGACCGGACGCGTCGGAATATCGCGCGACACCGTCATGTTGAGACTGACCGTACACCGTACGGTGCGCGTCGCGACGAAAGGCCCCGCCATGAACATCACCGCTTCCGCCGTCTCCCTCAACGTTCCCGACATCGAGGCGTCCAGCCGCTTCTTCACCGAGCACCTCGGCTTCACCGTCGACATGGCGGCCGAGGGATTCGTCGCGCTGACGCGGCCCGACGCCGGCTTCTCCATCGCGCTGCTGAGCGTCGGCCTCGCGTCCTTCAAGCCCGCGTCCCACGCGGGACCTGCCGGGCCCGGCCTCCTCGTGGCGTTCGTCGTCGACGACATCGACGCAGAATGGACCCGCCTCGTCGACGAGGGCGTGACCGTCGCGACACCGATCGAGACCGAACCGTGGGGTGAGCGCTACTTCCAGATGCTCGACCCGAACGGGATCGTCGTTCAGCTCGTCCAGTGGGTCGAGGCTCCTGGTGGAGGCGAGGGTGGGGCCGGGCAGGGCTGAGTCGAGCCAGGTGGGCCGAGCCAGGCCCGCGCGAATTCACCTGGTGGCGCGCCCGGGCGGTGGCTAGGGTGGCGGTCCACGTGCCGCTCACCTGAAGAAGGGCGCCTGCATGGCTCCTCGCCGCTCGACCGCCACCCGTCCGGATCCCGTGCTCGTCGGCGCCGTCACCGCGCTCCGTGCCGCTGGGAGCGTCTTCGCCGAGGACGAGGCTGCGATGCTTCTCGCCGAGGCGCGGAGCGCGTCCCACCTCGCCGAGATGATCGAGCGGCGCACGTCCGGAGCCCCGCTCGAGCAGGTGCTCGGATGGGCAGAGCTTCGCGGCGTGCGCGTCGCGGTGGTGCCCGGGGTGTTCGTGCCGCGGCGTCGGAGCGAGCTGCTCGTCGACGAGGCGGTGGCGCTCCTCGGCGCACGGAGCCTGCCGGTGGTCGTCGATCTCTGCTGTGGCACCGGTGCCGTCGGGGCGGCGGTCGCGGCGGTCCGGGACGTCGAGCTGTACGCCGCGGATGTCGACCCGGTCGCGGTGGCCTGCGCGCGGCACACGGTGCGCCCTGCGGACCGCGTCTTCCTGGGGGACCTGTTCGACGCGCTCCCGGACGCGCTCCGGGGGCGGGTCGACGTCCTCGTGGCCAATGCGCCGTACGTCCCGACCGGCGAGATCCGGCTCCTGCCGGCCGAGGCGCGTGACCACGAGCCGCACCGCGCCCTCGACGGTGGTGCTGACGGCCTCGACATGCACCGCCGCGTGGCGCAGGGCGCTCGGGAGTGGCTCGCGCCGGGCGGTCGTCTGCTCGTGGAGACGAGCGAGCGGCAGGCACCTGGGACGGTGTCGATCGTCCGGCAGGCGGGTCTCGTGCCGCGGGTGGTCCGCCGGGAGGAGGCCGACGCGACGGTCGTGGTCGGCTCGCTGCCTGGGTCTTGACACTGCCGGCGACCGGGATCATGATCAACCTATCGGTTGATCAACCAACAGATTGAATACCATGGCAGACGACGCGCTGAGCATCACGTTCGCCGCCCTGGCCGACCCCACGCGCCGAGCGATCCTCGCCCGGCTCGCACAGGGCGAGGCCACGGTGAACGCGCTCGCCGAGCCGTTCGACATCAGCCTCCAGGCGATCTCCAAGCACCTCAAGGTGCTCGAGCGGGCCGGGCTGATCACGAGAGGGCGCGACGCCCAGTACCGGCCCTGCCGGTTGGAGGCCGAGCCGCTCGACACCGCTGTCGACTGGATCGAGGAGCACCGTGCGGTCTGGCAGGACCGTTTCGACCAGCTGGGGCAGCACCTGAGGGACATCCAGCACAGCACCACCGCACCCGAGGAGAACCAGCCATGAGCGACACCACCACGGACGGCACCCCCACAGAGCTTCACGAAGTGACCCACACGCGCGTCTACGCCGCGTCGCGGGAGCTCATCTTCGCCTGCATGACCACCCCCGAGCACCTCACCCACTTCTGGGGCCCGGTCGGTGTGAGCACGCCGATCGAGAACATCACCGTCGACCTCCGCCCCGGCGGGGCGTTCACGACCGACATGGTCAACGACGCGACCGGCGAGGTCTATCCCACGCGCGGCGTCTACGTCGAGATCACCGCACCGGAACGGCTCGTGTGGCAAGAGGCCGGGAGCGACAACGACCACCCGATCACGACGAGCGTGACCTTCACCGACCTCGGCGACGGTCGCACGGAGGTGGTCTCCCACCAGACGAACCTCCCGCCGCACTACGTCAGCGAGGAGGCACAGGCCGGGCTCCTCACGAGCTTCGACAAGTTCGCCGCCTACGTCGAGGCGCTCTGAGCGCTCACGCTCACCAGCGAGGCGTCAACCTGCGGTCTGCTGGTGCACCAGCAGACGCCAGGTGTCGTCCTGGCGGACGTAGGTGCTCGCGAGCGTCGCCTCGTACGTCGTGGAGCCGCGCTGCCCGATGAACGAGTAGACGACGGTGGCCGTCTCGGCGGTCCGGAGCAGGCGTGGCTCTCGCAGGTCCACCGAGTCCCAGCCGGGAGACGCGTCCATCGCCGCGACGCACTCCTGCTTGTCGAGGACGGCTCCCGGAACGATCACGAGTGCGTCGTCGTGCAGCACCGCGTCGTAGTCGGTCCCGGCACCCGTGGCCAGGCGACGCTCGCTGCTCATGAGGTCGTCGACGATGCTCATGATCTCGAGTCTAGGGCGGGCGACCGTCGTGACCCACAGCAGCTAGGGCTTGGTGTCCTTCCCGTCGAGCCACAGGACGTCGGACTCGTCGCTGTGCGCGCCGTCGCTGCCCACGTGCTTGCTGCTGATCTGCGGCCCCTTCTTGATGACGTGGACGATCGCCATCGCGTGCCCGCGGCCGAGGCCGTAGTCGGCGGCGAGCCACTCGACGATGGTGCCGGCCTTGACCGACGGGTCGTCGAAGCCTTTCTCCGTGGCTTGAGCGACGATCTGGCGCGGTGTGAGGCCGGTCTTGGTCTCGACGGCGTCGAGGTATGCCTGGAACGACATGGTGCTTCCTCTCGTGGTGCCCGGCGATGGGCTCGGTGCGACGGGATCAGTGTGGTCCGGCTCAGCATGTCTCCGCGAGCGCGAGGAGCTGGCGTCGTTCCTGCTCGTTGCGGGTGAGCGACGCCGCGCGCTCGAGCTCGGCGCGGGCCTCGGTGCGGCGGTCGAGCTTGAGGAGGAGGTCGGCGCGGGCGCTCGGGAGCAGGTGGTAGCCGGCCAGGGCGGGCTCGTCGGCCAGCCGGTCGACGAGCTCGAGCCCGGCGGCGGGCCCGTACGCCATCGCGACGGCGACCGCACGGTTGAGCTCGACGACGGGCGTCGGCCGGAGCTGCGCGAGGGCTTCGTAGAGTGCGGCGATCTCGACCCAGTCCGTCTGCTCCGGCTCGCGTGCCCGGGCGTGGCACGCGGCGATCGACGCCTGGAGGGCGAAGGGGCCCAGCGCTCTCTCCTGTGCGCGGCACAGCTGCTCCGCCTGCGCGAGCGCCGCGAGCCCGCGTGTGACGAGCAGCCAGTCCCAGCGCGAGCGGTCCTGCTCGAGCAGCAGGACCGGGGAGCCGTCGCGTGCTGTCCGGGCGGCGGACCGGGACGCCTGGATCTCGAGGAGGGCGGCGAGGCCGTGCACCTCCGGCTCCTGCGGGACGAGCCCGGTGAGGATGCGCACGAGGCGCAGCGACTCCTCGACGAGCGCGGGGCGCAGGACGTCGTCGCCGGCCGTCGCGGAGTAGCCCTCGTTGAAGACGAGATAGACCACCTCGAGGACGGACGCGAGGCGCGCCGCGAACTCGTCGCCGGACGGCATCTCGAACGGTACGCGCGCGGCGGCGAGCGTCTTCTTCGCGCGGACGATGCGCTGGGCGACGGTCGACTCCGGCACGAGGAAGGCCCGGGCGATCTCCGGGGTGCCGAGACCGGCGACCATCTTCAGCGTGAGTGCCACCCGCGCCTCGCGGCGCAGGACGGGATGGCATGCGATGAAGACGAGCCGGAGGAGGTCGTCCTCCACCGGCTCGTCGAGCGCCGTGTCCCAGTCGGGCGGTTCGGCCTGCTCCTGCTCGAGGACGTGGCCGATCTCGGCGGTCTTGCGTCGCAGGGTCTCGGCGCGGCGGAACTGGTCGATTCCGCGTCGGCGTGCGGTCGTCATGAGCCAGGCACCTGGCTTGGTCGGCACGCCAGACTCGGGCCACTGCTCGAGGGCCGCGACGAGGGCGTCCTGGGCGAGCTCCTCGGCGAGGCCGACGTCCCGCGTGAGGCGGGCGAGGGATGCGACGAGCTGGGCGGACTCCATCCGCCAGACCGCCTCGACGGTCCGGCGGACCGCCGCGGCGTCGTCCGGGCGCGGAGTCTGACCCATGCTCGTCGTCATCCTCTCTCGATCCTGCCCTGCTCTCCGGCCTGTGCTCCCGAGCGCCGTGGCTCAGCCGTGCTGCGCGGCGATCGTGTCCCGCAGACGGTCCTCGGCCGCGCGGGCCTCGGGAGTGAAGTCGTCACCGAAGTCGTCGGCCTCGACGATCCGGCGCACCTCGACGACCGTCGTGTCGCCGGCGGGGGTCGGGATGCGCTTGGCCCACTCGACGGCCTCTTCCTGGGAGGAGACCTGGAGGAGCCAGAAGCCCGCGATGAGCTCCTTGGTCTCGGCGAACGGGCCGTCGAGGACGACGGTGTCCTCTTCGGTGATGGTCACGGTCGTGGCCGTGTCCGACGGCATGAGGCCTTCGCCGCCGAGGAGGATGCCGGCCTTGACCATGTCGCTGTTGAACTTCCCCATCGCGTCGATGAGCTCGGCGGTCATCCCGGCGGCCTGGGCGGCCTTCTCGGCGGCGGGGGTGGTCTTGAGGATCATCATGAAGCGCATCGCTGTCTCCTGTCGTCAGTGCTGCAGGACCGGGGCTGTCCCGGTCTCTACACGTCCGTCGAACGAGGACCGGGCAGATCGACACTAGCAACGGAGCAGCTCGTGATCTCGTGCAGGACGGGCTCGACAACGCCTGAGCCGCCGGGGGCCGGCGGCTCAGGGATGCCGCTGGTCCCCGACGAGCAGGCGCGCGTAGCCTGCCTGGAGGTTGGCCATCGCGCGGGTCATGGGCAGCAGCGTGAGCAGGAGGACGACGCCTCCCGCGACGCGGAACCCGACGGAGTTCACGAGCTCCAGGGCGTCGCGCCCTGCGCCGGTGATGCCGTCGAGGCCACCGTCGTCCGTGGGGAGGTAGCGGTCCCACACCCAGGCCGTCAGGCCGCCGAGCGCGCCGACCCACCAGGTGAGGGTCACGCAGGCGGTCGCGATCGAGACGATCCAGGCCGTGAGGGCGTGGAGGGCGTCGAGCCAGCTCTGGCCGTCGGCGAGGACACGCACCCACCGACGCCAGGGCCCGGCATCGTCACGCGGCCCGACGATCGCCGGTCCGTACCCGGTCCGCGGTCGCGCGGGGACCGCGAAGGGCTGGGACGCGTACCGGTCGTGACCGACGACGGCGTCGCGCCGCACGAGGCGGCCGCGCTCGACCGCCGCGAGACCGCGGGCCGTGGCGAGCGCCGCCGCTGCGAGCGGCACCCCGATCCCGAGTGCCACGAGCGGGAGCGCGACGGAGAGCAGTGCGAGGACCACGACTAAGCCGAGGATCGTCCAGGGCAGCGTCGCGAGGACGTAGGCGGTGTCGGTGCCGAGCTGACGGAACCGTCCGGAGGGCCGGGCACGGTCCTCGACACGGTCTGCCGGATCGTTCAGGGTCGTGGGAAGGAGGATCTCGGTGACGGCGCTCTGGCTCATGCTCCGATCGTTCCAGCCCGGCGCGCGCGGGCCCATGGTGCCAGCCGCCGAGACGGTGCGCGTCGTCCCTACCGAGAGGGTAGGGCTGTCCCTACCCCTCCGGTGCCGGTCGAGAGCTCGCTGACCAGCATCGCCGTGCGACGCTCACCAGGTGGAGTCGCCGCGCAGCACCACGTCGGAGCCGCCGTCGACGAAGACGACCTGGCCGCAGAGGTGCGTGTTCTCGGTGCTGACGAGCCACGCGAGCAGGTCGGCCGGGACCTGGGCGGACATGTAGCCGTGCAGCGGCATGGGCACGAGCGCGGCCATCTGGGTCCGTTGCTCCTCGGTCGCGAGCAGGTCGGCGACCATGGGTGTCTCGACGATCCCCGGCGCGATGGCGTTGAGCGGGATGCCGGCACCGGCCCATTCGGCTGTCGGCGCGTTGCGGCGCACCCACCGGGCGAGGGCGACCTTGGTGCTCGAGTAGATGGTCGAGCCGCCGTCGGTGTCGGCGAGCACCTGTGCTCGGGCGAGCGCTCCGCTCTCGTCACCGGTGAGGCACAGGTCGACGAGCTCGGGGTCCGACGGCATGATGCTGGCCATGGACCCGGTCGCGACGGCGCGCGGTGCCGTGGAGGCGGCGAGCAGGGGACGGAGCCCGTCGAGGGTGGCGATGGTGCCGAAGTAGTTGACGGCGACCGTCGCGGGGGTCGGGTGGGCGAGCCCGGCGTTGGCGACGACGGCGTCGACGACACCGTCGGTGAGGTCGGTGACCTGGCGGACGAGGTCGCTGCGCCCCTGCGGGCTGGTGAGGTCGACGGTGATGTCGGCGTCGTGGAGGTCGACCCCGACGACCCGGTCGCCGCGGGCCGCGAGGGTCTCTGCCAGCGCCTTGCCGATGCCCGATGCTGATCCGGTGACGACGACGGTTCGCATGGTGTCTCCTTCGACATGACCGAGGTCGTTCTCGGTCCCTCACTTCTCACGCTACGACTGTGCGCACCTGGTGCATCGGACCTTCGTCCTGGCTGCCGGACGTCTGCGGGACGGCGCGCGACGCCTTCCCCGGAGCCGGTCGGTCGGTCCCTGGCTGGACGCGGCGCCCCAGGAGGAGGGCGGCGCACGCGACGCCCGAGGCGACGACGAACAGCGCGGCATACCCGCCGAGGTGCGTGATGACCATGCCGGCGACGGCCGGGGCGACGGTCTGCGGGATGTTCGTCGCGACGTTGTAGATGCCGAGGTCCTTGCCGGGGCTGGTACCGCCGTCGGGCAGGACGTCCGTGACGAGCGCGTTGCCGGCGGCGATGTGTGCGCCGAAGGCGATGCCCTTGAGGACCGCGAAGGTGACCATCCCGCCGACCGTGGGGGAGACGAGGGGGACGAGCAGCGCTGCGGCGAGCACGGCGCACGCACCGACCATGAAGTGCACCCGGTTGCCCACCCGGTCGCTCCACCGGCCGACGACGGTCGCGCTCACGAGGATCGCGACGAAGCTCACGATCGTGAGGAGCCCGAGGAGGCGGTTCGCGCGGTCGGTCGCGAGGCCGAGGTGGTCCGTGAGGATGAACAGCTGGTACGTGTAGACGAGGTTGTACGCGAGGACGAAGAGGAAGCGGGACGCGAACGCGTGGGCGAACAGCGGTTCCTTGCGTGGGTCGACGACCATGCTGCGCAGGAGCGAGACTGCCCTGCGGGCGCCGTCTCGCGGGGCGGTCCCGGTGGACGCCGGTGCCGGTGCCCACCCTCGGCGGGGTCGCGCGGCGAGCACGAACACGGCGCTCGCGACGAGGACGAGGACGGCGAGCGCGACGTAGACGCGCTGCGGGTCGTCCGCGTGCCGCCCGGCCACGAGGACGGCGGCCCCGCCGCCGGCGACGGCGCCTGCGCCGATGACGGCGAAGGTGCGGCCGCGACGCGGGGAGGGCACCTCGTCCGGCACGACGGCCGACGCGGCGATGTCGAGGGCGTTGAGCGCGAACTGCGCGACGACCCACAGGGCGCCGAGCGCTGCGAGCGACGTGGCCCCGCCGAGGCACAGGAGGGCGGCGGCGGCGACGAGCGCGCCGCCGAGGGCCCACGGTGCGCGTCGCCCGAGCGGGCTCCGGGTCCGGTCGCTCAGGGCGCCGACGAGCGGTTGGGCGACGATCGTCAGGGCGAAGGCGACCGTGCTGACGAGGGCGAGGTTCGCGACCTTGTTCGCGGGGTCGAGTGCCGCGACCTGGTTCGGGAGCAGGACGACGACGACCGCCGCGTAGCTCGCCGCGAGGGCGGTGGCCACCACGACGAGCGACGGGACGAGCGAGCGTGGGGGCGTCGTCGACGGAGAGATGGGCGGTCCTGTCAGCGGGGCCCGGTGGAACCGCGCTCGACGAGCGAGGTGGAGAGCCGGATGTGGGTCTCGTCGACGGGTGTGCCGTCGATGAGGGAGATGAGGAGCCCGATGGCGGCGGAACCCATCTGCTGGATGGGTTGGCGCACGGTCGTCAGCGGCGGGCTGGTGCGGGCCGACTCGGGGACGTCGTCGAAACCGACGACCGACAGCTCGGTGGGGACGTGGATGCCGAGCTCCTGGGCGACCTCGAGGGCGGCGATGGCGGAGAGGTCGTTGGCGGCGAAGATCGCTGTCGGCCTGTCGGGCAGGGAGAGGAGCTCTCGGGCGGGCTCGCGTGAGCTCTCGGTGCGGTACTCGCCGGCGCGGATGAGGGTGGGGTCGACGTCGATCCCGGCGGTCGCGAGCGCGCGCCGGTAGCCGTTCTCGCGGAGCTGGGACGACTCGAGGTCGCTGCGTCCGGCGAGGAAGCCGATCCGACGGTGGCCGAGGGCGAGCAGGTGCTGGGTCGCGAGCTCGGCACCGGCGAGGTTGTCCGAGTCGACGGTCGGCAGGCCGGCCGGGCCGGCGTGCGGGTCGATCGCGACGACGGGGACCTCGGCGTCGGCGTGGACGACAGTGGGGGTGACGAGGATGGCGCCGTCGATGAGGGTGCCGCTGAGGCGTGAGAGGTAGCGCCGCTCCCAGCCGACGCCGCCGCTGTGCCGTCCGCCGGTGTACGCGAGGAGCTCGTAGTCGGTGTCGGCGAGGCCGGCGGAGGCGCCCTTGAGGATCTCGGTGGAGAAGGGCTCGAACTCGGCGACGAGGATGCCGATGACGTTGGTCTTGCGGGAGCGCAGGCTCCGGGCGACGAGGCTCGACTCGTAGCCGAGCGTCTCGATCACTTCCTTGACACGTGTGAGGGTGCTCGCGGCGACGCCGTAGCGGCCGTTGATGACCTTCGAGACGGTCGCCACCGAGACGTCGGCAACCCGTGCGACATCTGTGATGGTGACCCGCTGTGCCATGGGTCTGACCATAACGTATGGATAACGTTATCGATATCGATTCATGATGCCCATATGAGATGAAGCTCGCCGCATCGCCCGTGGGTGGCAGACGCCACCGTGTCGCGCGCGGCTCGCGTGCCGTGGGCTCAGTCCGTGCGCGGCTCGTCGTAGGCCGAGCGTGCCGCCAGGACGTCGCCTGCCGTCTCCTCGAGGAGGTCGGCGAGCAGTCGCACGCGTTCGGCGACGCGCTGCCCGAGGGGCGTGAGGCCGTACTCGACGCGGGGCGGGATGGTCGTCACGACGTCGCGGGTGACCATGCCGTCGCGCTCGAGGGTCTGGAGGGTCTGGGAGAGCATCTTCTCGCTCACTCCCTCGACGCGGCGGCGTAGGGCGTTGAAGCGGTAGGTGCTCTCGCCGAGGGCGAGCAGGGCGAGGGACGCCCATTTCGAGGTGACGTCCTCGAACGCGGCGCGCGAGGCGCAGTCACGGGCGAAGACGTCCGTGACGAGCTGCTGGTCCGGGCCGGGGTCCGGAGCGTCGAGGGTTTCGGTGGTCACGGGACGAGTCTAGCGCCTCTGGTGTCGGAATGGATGGCACTGTGTAATAGTTAGCGCTATCGCAACCTCACCGGGTGCACTCGCTGCCCGGTGCCCGACCCAGAGGAGAACGCCATGACCACCTACGCCGTCACCGGAGCCACCGGACCCTTCGGACGCCACGTCGTCGAGGAGCTGCTCAACCGCGGGGTCGCCCCAGCCGACGTCGTCGCCGTCGTGCGCACGCCGAGCAAGGCCGCCGACCTCGCCGACCGCGGCGTCCAGGTCCGCGAGGGCGACTACTCCCGCCCCGAGACCCTCCCCGCAGCGCTCGCGGGCGTGCAGCGCCTCCTCCTCGTCTCCGCCAACGAGCCCGGCAAGCGGGTCCCGCAGCACACCGCCGTCATCGACGCGGCGAAGGCCGCCGGTGTCGAGCGCATCGTCTACACGAGCATCCTCCGCGCCGACACCTCCACGAACCCGCTCGCCGGCGACCACGTCGGCACCGAGCAGGCGCTCCACGCCTCCGGCATCCCGTCCACGGTCGTGCGCAACGGCTGGTACATCGAGAACTACACGAGCCAGCTCGGCCAGTACCTCGCGACCGGCGAGGTCCTCGGTGCCGCGAACGGCGGCAAGGTCTCCGGCGCCGCTCGCGCCGACTACGCAGCAGCCGCTGCGGCGGCTCTCCTTGCCGACGTGGACGGCGACGTCACCTACGAGCTCGGCGGCCCGGCCTTCACCTTCGACGACCTCGCCGCGACCATCACCGAGGTCACCGGCACGACCGTCGTGTCCCACGACGTCTCCGTCGCCGAGTACGCCGCGACGCTCCAGCAGCACGGCCTCGACGCGGGCACGGCCGGGTTCGTCGCCGCGCTCGACGGGTCCACCGCCGCCGGCGACCTCGAGACCGACAGCACCGACCTCGTCGACCTCCTCGGCCGGCCCGTCACGCCGCTCGCCGACGTGGTGCGCGCCGCACAGGCCTGAGCCGGCCCGGTCCTGGCTGGACTCAAGGGGGTCGCTGCGCGTGATGCCCGTGCGTCACGCGCAGCGCCTCTCAGCGGCCCTGCGCGACACGCGACACCGATCGAGTCCAGCTCCGCAGCGGAGAGGAGCCGCCGCGGGGGAACGAGGGCGCGTACGCGACGCGGTCTATCGGGATCGCCTACTCGTTGAGCAGCAGGTTCACCACGCGATTGGCGTCTTCGAACTCCCCGAGGTGCGCGGGGTCATCGACGGTGGACCGGCAGATGGCAATCGCCTTCCAGAGCGCCCAACCGCGTCCTCGCGCCCAGGTGGCGTCGTCGGCTCCAAGACGCTCACGGAAGGTCCGGCGCCCGTCAGCAGTCAGAAGTGTCCAGGCGACGGCGAGGTCACAGGCCGGGTCGCCGACGCCGCAGGTTCCGAAGTCGATGACTGCTGAGAGCTGCCCGGCATCGTCCAGCAGGAGATTGCTGCCGCCTATGTCACCGTGGAACCAGCGGTCGACGCCGTCCCAGGGCGCGCTCAGCGCGTCAGTCCAGACGTCACGAGCGCGCTCGACGTCGATGCGGCCCTCGAGGTCTCGCAGAGCGTCTTGAGTGCTGGCGTCGAAGGTGCGGAGCGTGCCGCCTCGGAACCAGTTGTGCACGCCGGGCTGCGGTCCCTTGCTCGGATCGACTGCCTGGAGAGCAGACAGGAACGTCGCCAGGTCGGTGGCGAACCTGACGGGGTCGGTGATGCGGTCTGGCGTGGCAGTCTCGCCGTGAAGCCACTGGTAGATCGACCACGGATGCGGGTAGTCAGGGCTCGGTGCGCCATGACCGAGGGGTGTGGGGATCGGGAACGGCAGCTGTGGCGCGAGGATGGGCAGCCATCGGTGTTCCTTCTCGACCGCCTTGGCGTACTCGGCGGCGCTGGGGAGACGCGCGAGCAAGGCATCGCCCAGGTGGAAGGTCCAGTTGTCCCACCCGCCCTTCGTGACAGGCCTGATCGGGAGGTCCGTCCACCGCGGGAACTGGCTCTTGATGAGTTGGCGGACCTGGGCGGTCTCGACGCTCACTCGCTCTGGCACGGGACCGAGATCCGGCACGTCACTCACGGGGGACTCACTCCCGGCTCAGTCGTGAGCTCGCGGCGATCACCGAGGGTGGGGAGGGGGCTTGGGGCCAGGCCTGGACGAGGTAGTGCTCGACGGGCTCATCGGTCGTGAGGTCGTAGGCGATGTCGCGGCCTCGTGCAGAGACGCGCAGGCGGTACCAGCCGCCACCGTGGACGTCGAGCCGCGCACTCTCTGCCGGTGGCTCGTCCTCCGGTCCGACGACGACCATGCCGTCCAGCCCCGAGTCGTCGGCTTCGACGCTAGCCTCGACGATGTCCTCCCACGTGGCAGTGTGATCGAGGTCCGGCGCGCTCGATGTCGTCGCGACCGTCACGAGAACGGGGCCCGCGTTGACGCCGGTGAGGATCACGACCGAGCCCTCACCGAAGTCTGCGACGAGCCCGCCCAGGAACTCTGGGACGTCGAAGAGCCGTGCAGCGCCGTCGACCATCAGCAGGCCGTCCCACGCATGAGCGAGATACACGGTTCTCCGTTCCGGAACAGCTCGATGAAGCAGCGGTCGACGTCAGCGCCTGTACGGGAGGGTCATCCCGTTCTCGGTCATCATCTCCGGAGGTTGCCCCGGACGCCCAGCTCGTGGATCACGACGTGCCCTCCTGCTCGGTGTGAGGTCCCGGGGCCGCAGACCTCTGGCTCCCCGGTCGTCGGCCGGTGCGCGGTGCTCTGACCCTAGTGGTGCTGCCGCCTGAGGGGGGCTTGTCGGCACCGGGCGCTCCTCCAGGGGATCGGATCACCGGCCTTCTTCGTCTTGATGATCGCACCGCCCGGGCTCGTCATCGGAGGTGGACTCGTCGCAGCGCTGTTCAGGTCATGACCGAGTGCAGCAGCACCTCCCCAGCAGCACCTAGCGGCAGCACCAGCAGCAACCACGCCGCGGCCGCACCGACGCCTCGCACCCGCGCACCAGCCGTCCGCGCCGCTGACGTGGTCGCGCCGAGAGTCACCACCAGGACGGCACCGAGGACGCAGAAGACGACAGCGTCGCCCATGTAGCCCAGGTACACGCCGTAGGTGACCACGCCCTCGGCGAGGAAGACCCCACCGAGCAGCGCCGCCCCCAGCGCGGAGGTTCGCATCGAACGGGCGCGCCGCCAGCACCACCCGGCCGCTCCCAGGACCGGCCCGCCGAGCACACCGGTGGCGGCCCACATCACGACCATGGTCGGGTTGATACCGAAGCCCCGCAGGGCAGACGTGGCGTAGTACCCGCCGACCTCCCCGAAGCACACCAGGACCCCCGCCAGGACCGCGACCCAGGGCCGCCTGCTCCACGCGCCGACGAGGAACGCGGGAGCCACCCAGGGGCCGACCGCGTTGGCCAGCCCCGCGAACGGCCACGGCAGCACCGTCTGCAGGCCGGACGTCGCCGCACCCCACAGGACCCCGACCAGCACCGCAGCGCCGAGCACAGGCGCTGTGCCCATGCCACCGCTCTGGCCGAGGCGCTGGCCGTCCTCGGCTCGTGGGTTGCGCAGCGCGCTGGTCGTGGTTGCGGGTCCGGTCATGGTGGAACCCTGGCGTTCCACAGGGGGCTCCGGCATCACCGCGTGGTCGGATCGCGACGCACGGTTGGTCATCCCTCGGGGGGACGGCGAGCCTCGGATCGTCACGGTGCCCAGTGCTGCGCAACCTCTAGAGGCGCAGCGCCGTCTGCACGAGGTCGGCGACGGCGCGGGAGCGGCTGAGCGGCGGCCAGGCGACGACCGTCGTGACCTGCTGGGCGTCGACGACCGGGACGGCCACGACGTCGTCGCGCAGCTGGCTGCGGCACGAGTCGGGGGCCACCATCATGGTGCGCCCGAGCGAGACGAGCTGGAGCACCTGCGTGTGACTCTGGACCTCGGGTCCCGGGCCGGCCGGGTACGAGCCGTCCGGCCGGGGCCAGCGCGGCTCGGGCAGGTCCGTCACGGCGGCGAGGTCTTCGAGGCGCAGGGTCGTGCGCGTCGTCAAGGGGTGGCCCGCGGGGAGGACCGCGACCTGCCCCTCGGTGCAGAGGTCCTCGACGTCGAGGTCGTCGGTCCGGTCGAAGGGCTGGTGGAGGATCGCCACGTCCGCCCGCCCCGTCCTGAGCGCTCGTCCCTGCTCGCCGGGACCGCAGAGGATCACGTCGACGCGGACCGCACCAGGAGTGACGGCGTAGGCGTCGAGCAGCTTCGCCAGGAGCTCGGTCGAGGCTCCCGCCTTCGTGGCGAGGACGATGCTCGGCTCGTCGTCGGTGGCGCTCGCGGCGCGTCGGGCCCGCTGCTCGGCGGCCTCCATCGCGTCCAGCGCGACCCGGCCCTCCTGCAGTAGGACGGCCCCGGCCTCCGTCAGGGTGACCGCCCGGTGGGTGCGCACGAGCAGGTCCGCTCCGAGGCGACGCTCGAGCTGGCTGATCGCCCGGGACAGGGGCGGCTGAGCCATGCCCAGCCGCTGGGCCGCCCGGCCGAAGTGCAGCTCTTCCGCGACGGCGACGAAGTAGCGCAGCTCCCGGGACTCCATCGGGCCAGGCTACGCGGGCAGCCGCACCGTCGATACCCGTGAGGTATCGCTCCTGACCCAGATGGTCTTGGACGGCCCACCCGACCGAACCGCAGGATCGACACCATGAACACACCGAAGACAGCCCTGGTCACCGGGGCGAACAAGGGCATCGGCTACGAGATCGCGGCAGGCCTCGGCGCGTTGGGCTACAGCGTGGGCGTCGGCGCCCGCGACGAGGCCCGACGCGAGGCGGCCGTCGCTCGCCTCGTCGCCGCCGGCGTCGACGCGTTCGGCGTCCCGCTCGACGTGACCGACGACGACAGCGTCGCTGCCGCGGCACGACTGATCGCCGACCGCGCCGGGCACCTCGACGCCCTCGTCAACAACGCCGGCATCACCGGCGGCTGGCAGCAGCAACCCACCACCGCCGACCTCGACATCATCCGCACGGTCGTCGAGACCAACGTCATCGGCGTCGTGCGCGTCACCAACGCCATGCTTCCGCTCCTGCACCGCGCGCCGTCGCCGCGGATCGTCAACATGTCCAGCGGCGTCGGCTCCCTGACCCGCCAGTCCGGACCCGGCGGGGAGACGACCACCGGCCCCGTGGCCGTCGCCTACTCCCCGTCCAAGACGTTCCTCAACGCAGTCACCCTCCAGTACGTCCGTGAGCTCGAAGGCACGAGCATCCTCGTCAACTGCGCCTGCCCCGGCTTCGTCGCGACCGACCTCAACGGCTTCCGCGGCACCCGCACCCCGCAGGAAGGTGCCGCGACCGCCATCCGTCTCGCCACGCTGCCCGACGGCGGGCCCACCGGCGGGTTCTTCGAGGACGCGGGAATCGTCCCGTGGTGACCGTCTCCCCGTCGGCTGTCCTCAGAGGAACGGCCTGAGCTCGACCCTGCGGTTGCAGCACCGGGAGCCTTCGGTGGCGAGCTCGAGCGCCGCATCGCGGTCTGGAGCCTCGATGATCCAGAACCCGGCGGTGTACTCCTTCGACTCCGCGAAGGGCCCGTCGGTGACGAGCCCGGCGCCCCCGCGATCGTCGATGACGGTGGCCGTGCTCGGCACCCCGAGCCCACCGGCGAAGACCCAGTGGCCGTCTGCCTTCATCCGTGCGTCGAAGGCATCGATGGCTGCCATCTCGCTCGAGGTCGCGGGGCCCGCGTCGGTGTCGAGCACCGAGATCAGAAACTGCATGGTGGATCATCTCCAGTGGTCAGGGGCGCCCACCCCGGGCGCCCTCCACCCTGTACGACGAACGTGCCTGCTCCGATTCGACACCTCTCGCCGAGCCGACTGCACGAGTCTCGGAGCGCTCGAGACCTGGAGCGCCAGGCGCGGTTCACCGGTGTTCGTCAGAGGCCTGCTGCTGTCGACGATCTCTCCGCTCGGCGGCAACCAGGCCGACCGCTACGCAGACCATGGCGGCGACCGTCCACCAGTTCCCGACGATGGCGGCCACCGCGCCGATCACCACCGCGGGGATGACCCAACCGATTCTTGACCCGCTCATCGCCCTACTATGACCCGAGCCCTCGACGCTCGCAACAGGTGATGCGCGTGCGCCGGAAGCCTCTTCCGTAGAGTTCGCCGTATGACCCGACCTGACCGGCTCGCTGCTCCGCAGCGCCGCGATGTCATCACGGCAGCGGTCTGCTGGGCAGTCTCCGTCGGGTCGGTCGTGCTGCTCGCGCTCGCGGCAGCCGTCGACCCAGATGTTGCTGGTGACATCCCCGGGATCGGGACGGCGATGTGGTGGACGACGGCCGCCGCGCTCACCGCGCAGGCCGTCGCTCTCGCCTGGGCGCGGGCCGCCCCGCGCGTGGTGCTGCTGCTCGTCGCGGCGATACCGTTCGTCGTCGCCGTACCGCTCGTCCTGTCCGGCGACCCGCTCGACGGCTCCTACAGCCTGACGTCGCTCGCGCTCGCGGTCGCGAGCTACGTCGCGTTCGTCGAACGTCCGGTCGGCGTCGTGCGTCCGGTGGCTCTCGTCGCCGTGGCGCTGACGTGTGTCGGCTACCTCGTCACCGGTCTGCGTGACGGTGACCTCACGCCGGGCCTCGCGGTCGCGTCCGCGGTCGGCCAGTCCGTGCTCGTCGTCGGCGTCCCTGCGCTCGTCGCGCTCTTCGTCGCGACGCGGCGCGAGATCAGCCGCGCCCGGGAGCACGAGCTGCGGGCGCTCGCCCGCGAGCAGGACGCCCTCGTCCGCGAGGCGCGTGCGCAGGAGCGGACGGCGATGGCCCGCGAGCTGCACGACATCGCCGCCCACCACCTGTCCGGCATCGCCGTCATGGCAGCCGCGATCGAGCGTCAGATCGCGACCGACCCCGCGAGCGCCACCGAGGGCGTCCGGCAGGTGCGCAGCCAGAGCACGGCGGTTCTGCGCGACCTGCGGCGGCTCGTCGGGCTGCTCCGTGAGGGTGATGCGGGCGAGCTCGCCGTCGAGGCGCTGGGCGGGATCGCCGAGCTCACCGCGCAGGCGTCGGCGACGGGGATGACGGTCGAGCTGAGCGTTCTCAGGACGGGCGCGCGGGACGTGCCCGGTGCACCCGACGCGGACCGCCCGCTCGGGGCGGGCCTCGGCCCGCTCGCGCAGCTCACGGCGTTCCGCATGGTCCAGGAGTCGTTGGCCAACGCGGTGCAGCACGCGCCCGGGGCGCGGTGCGTCGTGACGGTCGACGACCGCGACCCGGAGGCGGTCGTCGTGACCGTCCACAACGACGCGGGGAGCACGGCACCGACCGCGACGGTCTCGAGCGGCGGCTTCGGGCTCGTCGGTATGCGCGAGCGGGCGGAGCTCACGGCCGCCGACCTGCGCTACGGTCCCACCATCGACGGCGGCTGGGACGTCACGCTGCGGCTGCGCCGCGACGCGACCGGGATCGAGCCCGACACCGGGACCAGGACGAGCACCGAGGAGCCCCGATGATCCGCATCATCATCGCCGACGACCAGGCGCTCGTCCGGGCGGGCTTGTCGGCGCTCCTCGGCTCGGAGCCGGACATCGAGGTCGTCGGCGTCGCGTCGGACGGCGACGAGGCGGTGCGCCTCGCGCGGGAGCTGCGGCCCGACGTCGCGTGCCTCGACATCCGCATGCCTGGTCGTGATGGCATCAGCGCCACCCGCGAGCTCTGCGGCCCCGATGCGACGGACCCGGTCCCGGTGCTCGTGCTGACCACCTTCGACCTCGACGACTACGTCTTCGGGGCGCTCGAGGCGGGGGCGTCGGGCTTCCTCCTCAAGGATGCGGAGCCGTCCGTCATGGTCGACGCGGTCCGGTCGATCGCCGCTGGCAACGGCACGTTGGACCAGACGCTCACGCGCCGCGTCCTGCGGGAGTTCGTCGAGCGTCGCCGCACGCAGCCCGTCTCGGTGCAGCGCGGATCGGACCTGCTCACCGCCCGCGAGGTCGACATCCTCCTCCTTCTGGCGCAGGGGATGTCGAACGACGAGATCGCTGCCGAGCTCGTCGTCGAGGTGTCGACCGTGAAGTCCCACCTCGCGCGGATGATGCCGAAGATCGGCGTCCGGTCACGCCTCCAGGCGGTCGTGTGGGCGTACCAGAACCGCATCGTCACGGTCCCCGGAGACGAGCCTGCATCGAAGGATGCAACCCGCGAGGTGCGTCCCTAGGCGGCTCGATGGCGCCCCCTGCCTGCTCATAGCGTCGAGAGCGACGGAAACACCCCGTCGTCCCGACTCTCAAGGAGCGCCGCCATGGCTTCAGCTACGGTCCCTGCACCGTCCCTCGCCCCGCCCGGATCGTTGACGGCCGTCCGGCTCGTCCAGGTCCGCAAGACGTACCCGAACGGTCTCGGTGAGACGGAGGCGCTGCGCTCCGTCTCGGTCGCCCTCCAGCCCGGGTCCTTCACAGCCGTCATGGGCCCGTCCGGCTCGGGCAAGTCGACGTTCCTCAACTGCGCCGCGGGGCTCGACGCCCCGACGAGCGGTCAGGTGATCGTCGGCGACGAGGACCTCACCGCGATGTCTCCCGACGGCCTGACGCGCTTCCGTCGTCGTCGCGTGGGCTTCGTCTTCCAGGCGTACAACCTCATCGGCCACCTCACGGTCGCGGAGAACGTCCAGCTCCCGCTGCTGCTCGACGGGCGCCGCCCGGACCCGGCGTGGCAGGACCACCTGCTGCACTCGGTCGGCCTCCAGGGCATGGAGGACCGGCTGCCCGGTCAGCTCTCCGGCGGTCAGGCGCAGCGGGTCGCGATCGCGCGTGCGCTCATCACGCGACCGGCGGTCGTCTTCGCCGACGAGCCGACGGGTGCGCTCGACTCCCACACGGGAGAGCAGATCCTCGACGTCCTGCGCAGCGCGACGGAGAGCCTCGGCCAGACGCTCGTCCTCGTCACGCACGACGCCCGCGTCGCCGCGGTCGCCGACCAGGTCCTCTTCCTGGCCGACGGTGCGGTCGTCGGACACCTCGAGTCGCCGTCCGCCGAGCAGATCACTGCTCGCCTGCTGACGCTGGGGCGGTGAGCCGCATGTGGTCCTTCGCGAAGTCCTCCGCTCGTGCCCACCGCGCGAGCATGGCGGGCAGCTTCCTCATCGTCCTGCTCGCCTCCGCGCTCCTGGCCGCCACCGGCGTCCTCATGGACTCGGGCCTGCGCACCGGCTTCAGCGGCGAGCAGGCGGGCGGCGCCGCGATGATGCTCGCCACGGTCGCCGGGTCTTTCGGCGGCACGACGATCCTCATCGTCGTCCTCATGGTCTCCTCGACGATCTCGGCCGCGCTGCGGCAGCGTCGTCGTGAGTTCGCTCTCCTGCGGGCGGTCGGTGCGACCGGTGCCCAGATCCGCACGATGGTCACGGGCGAGGTCCTCCTCGTCTTCGCCGTCGCCGGTCCGCTCGGCGCCGTGCCGGGACTCTTCGCCGCGCGCCTCCTCGAACCGCTGCTCGCGTCGAGCGGCATCGTCCCCACAGGGTACGAGCTGACGATCACCCCGGCGCCCGTCGTCGCGACGCTCCTCCTCCTCGTGCCGACCGGTCTACTCGCTGCGCGGCTCGCAGCACGCGAGGCCGTGCGGACGAGCCCCACGGCCGCCGTGCAGCAGAGCACCGCCGAACCCTCGACTCTCGGTCGCGGCCGCACGATCACCGCGGTCTGGCTCGCCGGAGCAGGCCTCGCCGTCGCCCTCGTCCCGTTCTTCTCTCCCGGTCTCATGGGCACCGCCGCCGGCGCGAGCTCGGCGTTCCTGCTCATCACCGCGGCCGCGCTGGCCGGCCCCGTGCTCGTCGCCTGGGTGTCGGAGCACGCGCTGCGGCTCTCGAGCCCGCGCGGGTGGGCGAGCGGTCACCTGGCGATGGCCAACGCCCGCGGCTTCTCCCGCCGCCTCACGTCGGCGATCGTGCCCCTCGCGCTGCTGCTCGCCCTCGGGACCGTGCAGTCCGGCGTCAACCGGACCGCCGTCGAGGCGTCCGGCATGCAGCTCGAAGCGGGCCTGAAGGCCGACCTCGTGGTCGACGCGTCGACCGTCACCCCCGACGAGGTCACGAAGATCGGCTCGCTCCCCGGCGTCGCCGAGGTCGTGAGCACCGGCGTCACCTCGGCCGACGTCAAGGTCGACGCCGACGACGAGGACATCCCTGCGCTCGACGCCCTCTCCTGGGAGCCGACCGCCCTGCGCGTCCTGCCGAGCGGCATGACGACCGACGTCGTCGACCCGCAGGTCACCGCCGGGTCCCTCACCGATCTCGACGACGTCAGCACGATCGCCGTCGGAGGGGACGCGACCTTCGGCACGTTCAAAGGGCTCGGCGACACCGTCGAGCTGCGGTTCCCGGACGGCACGCTCTCCCTCGCGACGATCGTCGCCGTCTACGACCGAGGCCTCGGCTTCGGCGACTTCCTCGTCGGCGAGAGCACCGCCGCAGCGCACGACGCGGCGGTCACCCCCGACGCCGTGTTCCTCCAGGCCGAGGCCGGATCCACCGGCGACGTCCGAGACGCGCTCGCGGCGATGGGCGTCGAGAGCCGGAGCGTCGCTGCCTACGTCCAGGATGCCCGGAGCGCGGGGGAGTCCCAGCAGACCCTCTCGGCCGTGCTCCTCCTCGCGCTGCTCGCCTTCATCGGGCTCGCTGCCGCGAACACCCTCGCCATGCTCACGTCCCAGCGCGGTGGCGAGTTCACGCTCCTCAAGCGCACCGGAGCCACGGGCCGCCAGCTCACCGCGATGGTCGCCGTCGAGTCGGTGTTCGTCGTCCTCGTCGCCTGGGTCATCGGGACCGCCGCCGTGGTCCCCGCGCTCGTCGGGGCGAGCGTCGGACTCCTCGGCACACCCGTCCCCACGGTCGACTGGGCGATGTACGGCGGGCTCGCCGCCGCCGTCGCCGTCATCGCCGTGCTGACGATCCTCCCCGTCGCGCTGCGCAAGGGAGCGGGCACCGCCCGTGCCTGACTCATCGGCGTGACGGCCGGGCTCCACGACCACCGTGGTCCATGGGCTACGTTCTGGTCATGCTCACACTCACCGTTGCCCCCGGACGTCCCGGCACATGAGCACGGCGAGCGTGATCGGTGGTGGACCGGCGGGGCTCATCGCCGCTGAGGAGCTGGCCCGTGCCGGCGTGGACGTGACGGTGTACGAGCACATGCCGGCCGTCTGCCGGAAGTTCCTCCTGGCGGGTCGCGGAGGGTTGAACATCACCCATTCCGAGGACGCCGACCGCTTCGTGGGGCGGTACGGCGAGTCGGCGGACCGGCTCGGACCGATGCTCGAGCGGTTCGCCGCGCAGGATCTTCGTGACTGGTGCGGGAGCCTCGGCGAGGAGACGTTCGTCGGGTCCAGCGGGCGGGTGTTTCCGAAGGCGTTCCGGGCGACACCGCTGGTCCGCGCGTGGTTGGCGCGCCTCGCCGAGCTCGGGGTGCGCATCGAGACGCGGCACCGGTGGACGGGGTGGACGGACGAGCACGATGCCCTGCGCCTGACAGGCCCCGACTCCGGCGAGATCGAGGTGGCCAGCGATGTGGCGGTCTTCGCGCTCGGTGGAGCGTCGTGGCCACGGCTCGGGTCGGACGGCACCTGGGTGGACCTGTTCCGCGACCGCGGCGTGGAGGTGGTGCCCCTGCGGCCCGCGAACGTCGGGGTGCGCGTCGGGTGGACCGACATCTTCTCGGACCGGTTCGCCGGCAAGCCCCTGAAGAACGTGGCGCTGACGGTCCGCGGCCACCGTGGTGGTCGAGCACGCGGCGACGCGATGGTCACCGGGACAGGGCTCGAGGGTGGCCCGGTCTACGCGATCGGCGCGGCGATCCGTGCCACCCTCGATACCGGTGCGCCGTGCGTCGTCGAGGTCGACCTGCGTCCCGACCTCACCGGCGACAGCCTCACGGAACGGTTGCTGCACCGTCGGCCGAAGGACTCCGGCTCGAGCTGGCTGCGCCGCTCGATCGGTCTCGACCCCGCCGCGATCGCGCTCGTCCGCGAGGCCGGCGGTGGCGCTGTCCCTGACGACGCAGCCGTGGTGGCCAGGCTCGTCAAGGCCGTGCCCGTCGTGGTCACCGCGACGATGCCGATCGCGCGGGCCATCTCGACCGCGGGCGGCATCGCCTGGTCCGAGGTCGACGAGTCGCTGATGATGCGCAGGATGCCCGGCACGTTCGTCGCCGGCGAGATGCTCGACTGGGAGGCGCCCACCGGTGGCTACCTGCTGCAGGCCTCGTTCAGCACCGGTGTTGCCGCAGCGCGGGGAGCCCTGACCTGGCTCCAGCGGGACGGCGAGGGCTGAGGCTGCATCCGGGTGTCGGTGCCGAGCCCCAGCCGGGACCGCCGCTGTCAGCGGGCGACGAGCTCGCGCACCACCGTGGCGATCTCGCCGGGCACCTCCTCCGCGAGGAAGTGCCCGGCGTCGGTCGTGAGGTGGACGAGGTCCGGCGCCCAGGCCCGCCACACTCCCGCGGCGTCGTAGCCGAGCGCGGAGCCCCAGTCCTGCTGGACGACCGTCACGGGCATCCGCAGCTGGTTCCCCGCGTCCCGGTCCGCCTGGTCGTGCTCCACGTCGATCCCCGCCGACGCGCGGTAGTCCGCGACGATCGACGGCACCGCGGCGGCGCTCGCCCGGAGGTACTCGGCGCGGACGTCGGCCGGGATCGCGCCGTCCGGGGTGCCCCACGCGTCGAGGAAGTGACCGAAGAAGGCGTCCGCGCTGTTCCCGATGAGCGTCTCGGGGAGGCCAGTCGCCTGTGCCATGAGGAAGAGGTGGAACCCGACCGCGGCGGACGCCCCGTGCAGGACGTCCCACATGTCGAGGGTCGGCAGCACGTCGAGGCACGCGACGTGCGTCACGACGTCCGGGTGGTCGAGCGCGGCACGGAACGCGACGAGCGCCCCGCGGTCGTGGCCGACGAGAGCGAAGCGCTCGTGCCCCAGAGCCGCGGCGAGCGCGACGACGTCCGCCGCCATCGTCCGCTTGGAGTACGTGGTCGCGTCCGCCTCGGCGGGCTTGTCGCTCGCGCCGTAGCCGCGCAGGTCCGGGCAGATCACCGTGTGGTCCGCGACGAGGTCGGCTGCGACGTGCCGCCACATGAGGTGCGTCTGCGGGAACCCGTGCAGCAGCACGACGGGCGGGCCCGAGCCGCCGACGGCCGCGCTGAGCGTGACCCCCTCGGCCACGGTGATCGTCATGTGCTCGAGCTCGGGGATGGTGAGAGGCATGGTTGTCCTTCGTCGGTGGGCTGCGTCGGGGGGAGCGGCCGGCGGTCGGTGCCGCGGCGTGGTCCCAGCGTGCGGGGGAGCGATGAGCAACGGATGAGCAGCCGGCCGGGAGCGGTCGAGCGGTCGTCGAGCGGCCGTCGTGCACCGCTAGCCTGGGCGGGTGCCCGTCGACCGTGATCCCGGACAGGCCGTCCACGTCGGAGTGCTCGGCCCTGTCGTCGCCTGGGACGAGGCGGGCGTGCCCATCGCGCTGCGGGGCCCGCGCCACCGCGCGGTGCTCGCCCGGCTCGTCGTCGCACGCGGCCGGGTGGTCCCGGTGTCGATGCTCGTCGACGACCTCTGGGACCGTCCGCCCGACGGCGCGGTGAGTGCGGTGCGCACCTTCGTCGCCGCGCTCCGGCGCGCGCTCGAGCCGCAGCGCCCGCCGCGGGCACCCGCGCGGCTGCTCGTCACCGAGGGTGCCGGCTACGCCCTGCGCGGCGTGAGCGTCGACGCGGTCCAGCTCGAGGACGCGGTCGACACCGTCCGGAGCCAGCCACCCGGGGACGCGCTCGCGACCCTCGACCGCGCGGCAGCCCTGTGGCGCGGCCCCGCCTACGCAGAGCTCGTCGACGAGCACTGGGCCCGCGCCGAACGATCCCGCCTCGCCGAGCTGCGCCTGCACGCCGTCGAGCTGCGGGCCGGCGCGCTCCTCGACCTCGGCCGCGCCGCCGACGCGATCCCCGACCTCGATGCGCACGCCGCACAGCACCCGTGGCGCGAGGAAGGATGGCGACTGCTCGCCCTCGCGCTCTACCGCACGGGCCGCCAGGGCGACGCCCTCGACGTGCTCCGCCGCGCGCGGTCCCTGCTCGCCGACCAGCTCGGCGTCGACCCCGGACCCGCGCTGCGCCGTCTCGAGGAGGACGTCCTCCAGCACGCGCGGGGCCTCGACCTCGTTGCCCCACCTGGCGCGGCCGACCGCAGTGCCGGACCGCGCACAGCGGTCGACAGGGTGTGGGCCGCGACGACCATGTCCTACGACCGTGCCCTCGGATCGGGCGCAGGACCGGGAACCCGGGCACGGCTGCGCTCGACGGTCGACCTCCTGCGCAGCCTTGCCGTCACCGGTGGCTCAGGGCTCGAGACGGCGCAAGGTCAGCGCATCGCGACGATCCGCGCTGCCGAGGAGCTCGGCGACCCCGACCTCACCGCCCGCATCATCGGCTCCTACGACGTCCCAGCCGTGTGGAGCCGCTCTGACGACCCGACCCAGGCCGCGCAGGTCGTCGCCGCAGCCGAGCGCGCGCTCGTGGCCCTGCCGGCCGACGCGCCCGAGCCCGTCCGCGGACGGCTGCTCGCGACGATCGCCGTCGAGAGCCGCGGCGACAGCAGCACCCAGGGGCGCGCCGCGGCAGCCGAAGCGGAGGAGATCGCGCGCCGCTCGCACGACCCCGCCCTCCTCGCCTTCGCCCTGAACGGCACGTTCATGCAGTCCTTCTCGCACGCCGGGCGCGCTCCGCAGCGCGACACGATCGGAGCCGAGCTCGTCGATCTCGGCTCCCGCCACGGGCTCGTCACGTCCGAGCTCCTCGGCCACCTCGTGCGTCTCCAGTCGGCGTGCGCCCTGGGAGACCTTCCCACGGCCGACGGGCATGCCGCCGCTGCGGATGCGCTCGCGCGAAGCTACGAGTCGCCGCTGGTGAGCGTCTTCACCGGCTGGTACCAGGCGCTGCGACTAGGCCTCACCAACCAGCCGCCTGCCGAGGTGGCGGCGGCGTACCGTCGCGCCGACGCGCTGCTCGACGGCGCGGGCATGCCGGGCGTCCGGCGCGGGCTCCTGCCGCTCGCTCTTCTCGGACTGCGCGTGGTCCACGGGCGTCCGGCACCGACCGACCCGCGCACCGACTGGGGCCCGTACGCGCCGTGGGCGCGACCGCTCGTGCTCCTCGCGGAGGATCGCCGGGACGACGCCGCGGCTGCTCTCCGAGCACTGCCCGACCCGCCGCACGACCACCTGCTCGACGCCCTGTGGTGCCTCGCCGCGCACGCAGCCGTCCAGCTGGAGGACCACGACATGATGGAGCGGGCCCACACGGCGCTCCTCCCGGCAGCCGGCGAGATCGCGGGCGCGGGAAGCGGGCTGCTCACGCTGGGGCCGGTGCCGAGGTACCTCGACGCGCTGGCGGCCGGTCTGCGAGGATCGCGAAGATGACCGGACCGTTCTCGTCCGACCGGATCGTCGCTTGGGGCGACGAGCTGCGCCGAGTCCACGTGCAGCTGCGCCGGGCGCTCGCGCTCGCACGGGAGGCGGTCGAGGACGGCACCGTGCCCGAGGAGAGCACCGCGCCCGAGGGGGGTCCGGCAGCCGCGCGGGAGCTGCTCCTCTTCTGCCACGGTTTCTGCGTCGCGCTGAGCGGTCACCACCGGGCCGAGGACGGTGCGCTGTTCCCGCAGGTCGTGGCGGCGCACCCGGAGCTGGCGCCCGTCGTCGCGAAGCTCACGCAGGACCACAGCATGATCGAGTACCTCATCGGCGGCCTCGGTGCGGCCCTCGCACGGGGCGCTCCGGCAGAGGAGACGCTGCGGCACCTCGACGGGATCGAGGCGGTCATGGAGACGCACTTCGGCTACGAGGAACGACAGCTCGTCGCGGTGCTCGACGCGTCGCAGGACTGGGGTGCGACGGGCGCGAGCTCGCTCGAGGGCGATCGACGGCGGCTGTTCGGTCCGCTCGCCTGAAGGGCGCTCACGCCGCCGCGTCCGAGGGGCAGTGCTGGCGACCCACCAACATGGCCCGGACCTTTCGCCCCCTTGACCAGGCCTTGGCTCCCGTACGATCACCGCGTGATCTTCTTCGGGTGGGGCCGCAACAACAAGACTCAGCAGGTCAGCGACGTGCAGGCACTCGTCCTCGGGTACTCGTACTTTCACCTCTTCTGGCTGTTCCGGGTCTCTTTCGGGCTCAGCTACAGCCTCGCCACGCTGACGGACGTCGGGTGGGCGACGCGCCCGCTGTCTCGTGAAGAGGCAACGGCCGGGGGTGCCCAGGCCGCGCTCGCGCTGCACTGGTGGTGGCGCTTCGGTCTCCTCGTCGCTGTCGCGGCGATCGTCGTGATCGCAACGCTCGGCTCGCTCGTCTAGCTCCGGCGGTGGTGGTGCCCGAGAGCGCCTGCCTGGACGCTCTCGCTATCGACGAGTGATGACGCTGATGTCGCCGCCCGAGAGGGCACGGTCCAGGCAGTCGAGGACGCGCTGCACGTCGTCCCGCGTGGCTGAGTCCTCGAGCTGGATCGACGTCCCCGACGACGGCAGGTCTGCGCTCATGAGCGAGCTGCTCACCGATCGGTCGCGCACGCACGACGTCACGTCGCCCTGCGGCCCTCCCGGGTGGCTGATGCCGATGGACCACGGGCCCTCGCTGGGGATCTCGCCGACCGACGGGCCACGCGTCACGACGACGACGATCGTCCCCACGACGAGGACGATCGCCACGAGTGCGGTGATGACTCGCACCCGCCGGCGCGGGGGCGCGATGGACGGCATCGTCGGCATCGAACCACTCTTGCGGAGACCGCACCCGTCGACAAGACCCCTTGCCGACCAAACCTGTGGATAACCCTGAGCTGCCCATCGACGAGCCGTTACGCTGACGTCTCTTCCACGGAGAGGCAGGTCATGGACGAGGCGTTCGCGATCCAAGAACGGTGGCCGGAGCTCTTTGCACCGTTGAGCACGGTCGACCAGCAGGCGGTGGCGAGCGCCTTCGCGACCCGCTGGCAGGAGGGCTGGACCCTCAGCCGCGAGGACGTCGAGAACCTCACCGACTACGTGCGGGGCGCGATCGACAAGGACGAGTACGACCGGCGCGCGACCGCCGCAGCCGAGCGCGTGCGGGTCATGGACCTCTGGCTGGCGTCGCAGGAGTAGAGGACACCGACGTCAGGCGAGCGCTCAGCCGCCGTCGACCTTGCGTGTGAAGGAGAGGATCGCCTCGGCGAGCGGTGCCAGCACGGTGGGCGGCAGGGCATGGCCCATGCTCGGGATGCTCACGAGCCGCGCACCCGGGACGAGGCCGGCGATCCGCTGAGCGTTCGGCGGCGGGTAGACCGGGTCGCGCGGTGCCTCGACCACGAGCAGCGGCACGGTCACCGCCGACAGCTCGTCGCCGCGAGCGAGGCCCGACTGGTCGGCGAGCGCGTGCGCGAGCGGGGCGTCGTGCCGCCCCTCGTGGGCGATGACGCGCTCCTCCGTCGCCCGGATCTCCTCGGCGTCGAAGGGTGCCTCGTCACCGTTGAGCAGCCGCCAGTGCTCGGTGCGCCACGCGATCTCCTCCTCACGGTCCCGCGGGTCGTCGGCGTGGGACCACATCTCGAGGAGGCGGGGGTCGATACCGGGAGTGTCGTCAGCGTCGTCGCCCTCGTCGTCACCCGTGCCCCGCCCCAGCGGGCCCGTGCTGAAGACGGTCGCGCTGCGCAGCCGGTCGGGGTGGTCGAGCAGGAGCAGCTGGGTGAGCGTGCCACCCATCGACATCCCGACGACGTGGGCGTCGCTGATGCCGAGGGCGTCGGGCAGGAGGACGGCGTCGTCGGCGAGGTCGCGCAGGGCGTACGGCTGGTCGGCGAACGCGTGGGTCGAGGCACCGGTGTCGCGGTGGTCGTAGCGGACGACGCGGTGCTGCTCGGCCAGACGGGCGACGAGCGCGTCCGGCCAGTAGAGCCCGCTCGATGCGGCACCCATGACGAGCAGGAGCGGCGGGGCGTCGGCGGGTCCGTGCTCGTCGAACCAGAGGGTGACGTCCGGACGGATGGTCGTGGTCGGCATGCCCCCACCTTCCCGGGGCCAGGTGATTCTGTCGACCGCTTTCCCCTCGCCGTCCACCCGGTGCGGCACGATGGGCGGTCAGACGTCGCGTCACGACGGCGCGAGGCAATCGACGCCGACCTGCACGGCCTGACGGTCGCGGACCGGGCGGGGGCGAACGCCCAGATCGGTCTGGACGCTCTGCTGACCGTCCTCGACCTCGTCCAGCGCGTGGCGTTCCCGCTCGGTGCCTCGCTCGTCGGGGCGGCCGTCGTCATCCAGACGCTCGCGCCCGCCCGGCTGGGGGCCGAGAGGGCGACGAGCGACACGCCCTAGCTGTCGCAGGAGCACACGAGGTTGCGCTCGAGCACCTCGTCGCCCTCCTCCGGGCGGGCCCAGGCCTCGGCCTCGGCGCGGTCGGCGAACGAGCGGGGTGCAAGCCGACCGTTGGCCATCCGCACCACGGTCTCCAGCTGCTCGCGGGGGTCGGTCCAGGTCAGGGTCATCCGTCGGCTCCTCACGGTGTCATCAGGGTCAACCGCGCCCGGGCGAGAGCTATTCCGCTCGCCCGGGCGCCGGAGGCCCCGAGCGGTGGCCGGCATCCCAGGACGACACGCCCTGGCGGTCGCGCCGTCAGATTGCGGTGAGCGGCGCCCAGCCGACGACCGCGAACGTGTCGCCGGCCTTCTCGACGCGGAAGCCGCCGTGCCCGCCGAAGTGTGCCGGGAACAGGAGGAGGTCCTTCTCGGCGGCCTCGGTGAAGAGACGGTCACGGGTGGCGTTCGCCTGCGTGGTGTCCTCGTCGAAGCAGCTGCTCGTGTGCGCGTCCTGGACCTGGGCCGGGCTGTGCAGCGTGTCTCCGACGAACAGCACCTCGTGGTCGCCGGAGACGAGCCGCAGCACCGAGGCGCCCGGGGTGTGGCCGGGGGCCGCCTCGAGGACGAGGGCGTGGTCGATGCGGTGCGACCCGCTCCATGCGGTGACCTGGCCGGCCGCAAGGACGGGCGCCACCGAGTCCGCCCAGGCGAGGTGCGCGCCCGGGCCCATGATCGTCTCGCTCCCGGTCGCCGGGTCCCAGAACGCGAGGTCCTCTGCCGGCATGAGGTACTGCGCGTTGGGGAACGTCGGCACCCACGCCCCGTCGACGAGGCGCGTGTTCCACCCGACGTGGTCGGCGTGCAGGTGCGTGTTCACGACGACGTCGACGTCCTCCGGCGTGACGTCAGCAGCGGCGAGATGCTCGAGGAACGCCGTCTGCAGGTGGGACCAGCTCGGCACGTCCGGCCGGTCCTTGTCGTTCCCGACGGCCGCGTCGACGAGCACGGTGAGTCCTCCGCTGCGGATGATCCACGTCTGCATCGCGACGCGGACGGTGCTCTCCATGGTCGTGGGCGCGTCGTCCTCGAGGAAGTGCGGGCGCAGCTCGCGCTCGCTGCCCTCCCAGGCTGTGGGGTCGGTGCCGGGGAAGAACTGGTCGGGTGTCATGCCGATGCTTCCCACGCTCTCGACGGCCCGGGTGACGGTCACGTCGCCGAAGGTGAGGACGTCGCTCGTCGTGATGGTGCTCGTGCTGCGCGAGCCGGTAGCCGCTGTGCTGCTCATGGTGTCTCCGTCCGTTGGTGCTCCAACGATCACCGCCCGAGCCCGGGCGGACCAGACCGCCCTGCGGCTATCCCTGGCAGGGGTAGGCAGCATCACCGGAGACACCCGAGACTGGGAGGCATGACCGTCGACACCCTCGGGGCGTTCCTCCAGGCCAGCCGCGCCCGGGTCACGCCCGAGTCCGCAGGCCTCACGCTCTACGGCGACCGGCGCCGGGTCGCCGGGCTGCGCCGCGAGGAGCTTGCGATGCTCGCGGGCGTCAGCTCGTCCTACTACACGCGGCTCGAGCAGGGACAGTCGCGCAACGCGTCCCCGCAGGTGCTCGACGCCCTTGCCGCGGCGCTGCGCCTCGACGACGCGGAACGGTTGCACCTGCGGCGTCTCGCAGAGCAGGGTGGACGTCGCACCCGTCCGAGACGGCCCGCCGTGGAGGTCGCGGACCCCGCGCTGCTGGAGCTGCTCACCGCCCTCGGCGGCGTGCCGGCGCTCGTCCTCGGCCGACGCAGCGACGTCCTCGCGTGGAACCCCCTCGGGCACGCGCTGCTCGCGGGACATCTCGACGCCGACGCGCCGACGGCGCCGAGCAGCCGTCCGACCATGGCGACGATGGTGTTCCTCGACGACCACACCCGCGAGCTCTACGCCGACTGGCGGGCCAAGAGCCGTGCGGTCGTCGGGAACCTGCGGCTCGTCGCCGGGCAGCACCCGGACGACCCGGTGCTGGCTGCGCTCGTCGGGAGCCTGAGCATGCAGAGCCCTGACTTCGCGTCGCTCTGGGCAGACCACCGGGTGCAGGCCTGCGCGACGGCCGTCTACACGCTGCACCACCCGCTCGTCGGGGACGTGACGGTGACCCAGCAGACGCTCCGCTCCGTCGACCATCCCGACCAGACCTTCGTCACGCACACCGCACCCGCAGGGTCGCCCTCGGCGGAGGCGATCACGCTCCTCGGGCAGATCGTCGGCGACCGACGCGGCGGTGCGTCCACCCTCATCACCTCGCGTGCGGGGCAGCCTGGTTGAGCATCCCGACGACCTCGGCGTAGGCCCCGTCCACCTCGCTGAACCTCAGCGGCTTCACGCGCTCGACGAGGATCTCGTGCGCGTCGGGCTGGGTCTCGAGGAGCGTCATGACCTCGTCGACGAACGCGTCGAGGGGGAGGGCCATGTCGTTCTCGGCATGACCGGGCATGAGGTCGGTCCGCACGGCGGGCGGGACGAGCTCGAGGACCTGGACGCTGGTGCCCGCGAGCTGGAGACGGATCGACTCGCTGAGCATGTGGATCGCGGCCTTGGTCGCGTTGTACGTGGGCGTGACGCGCAGCGGGGTGTGTGCGAGGCCGCTGGAGACGGTGACGATCGTCGACGCCGGCCGGGCCTGGAGGTGCTCGACGAACGCAGCGACGAGCCGGATCGGCCCGAGGAGGTTCGTCGTGACCATCGCCTCCGCGTCGGAGAGGAACCCGGGGGAGCGCCAGTCCTCGGCACGCATGATGCCGGCCATGGCGACGAGCACGTTCACCTCGGGGTGCTCGGCGACGACTGCCGCCGATGCCGACGCGATGCTCGCGGCGTCCGCCGTGTCGATCTGGACGGTGTGGATGCCGGGATGCTCGGTGGCGATCCGGTCCAGCAGCTCGGTGCGGCGTCCGCCGACGATGACGGTGCTGCCTGCCGCGTGGAGGCGCAGAGCGAGGGCGAGGCCGATCCCGCTCGTGGCGCCGGGGACGAAGACGGTGTGTCCGGTGATGTTCATGACCCCACCCTGTGCGCAGCGCGCAGCGGCCGGAAGAGACCCGGTGATCCAGGGATCGCCGGTCCCTGGATGCGTCGTGTCGGTCCAGGGATGATGGCGGCATGGAACGCCGAGACCTCGCAGACTTCGTGCGCTCGCGCCGCGAGACGCTGCAACCGGGGGACGTCGGGCTGCCTGTGGGCGCTCGTCGTCGCGCACCGGGACTTCGCCGCGAGGAGGTCGCTACCCTCACCGGGATGTCGACCGACTACTACGCGCGGCTCGAGCAGGGGCGCGGCCCGCAACCGAGCGGTCAGATGCTCGCCGCTCTCGCCCGCGCCCTGCGCCTGTCGGACGACGAGCGCGACTACCTCTTCCGTACCGCCGGCCACGCCGCACCGGACCGGGCCGTCGCCTCGACCCACGTGGCCACGCCGCTCCTGCGGGTCCTCGACCGGCTCGACGACAGCCCGGCCCTCATCCTCTCCGAGCTCGGCGAGACGCTCGTCGCGAACCGGATGGCCGTCGCTCTCTTCGGTGACCAGTCCGCGCGCACGGGCCTCGCGCGGAGCGACGCCTACCGGTGGTTCACCGAACCCGCCTCACGCGTGATCTACCCGGAGGGCGACCGCACGCACCACTCGCGCGCGCTCGTCTCGAGCCTGCGCGTCGCCTACGGACGGTCCGGGCCGCGCTCCCGCGCCGGGGAGCTCGTCGTGGCGCTGCTCGAGCAGAGCGCAGAGTTCGCCGACCTGTGGGCCGGTCACGAGGTCGCGCGGCGCTTCGAGGACCACAAGACCCTCGTCCACCCCGAGCTCGGCCTGCTCGAGCTCGACTGCCAGGCGCTCTTCACCGAGGACCAGTCGCAGGCGCTCCTCGTCCTCACCGCGCCGCCGCGCACCGAGGCGTGGGAGAAGCTCCAGCTGCTCGCCGTCGTCGGGAGCCAGAGCTTCACCGGCTAGCGCGACGCAGCCTCGTCGACGGCCACGTCAGGCGTCGAGCACGAGCTTGAAGCCGAGGTGCGACCCGACGAACCCGAGCCGCTCGTAGAAGCGGTGGGCGTCGGTGCGGCTCGCGTCGGTGGTCAGCTGGACCATCGTGCAGCCGCTCTCGCGCGCTGCCTCGACCGCCCACGCCAGGAGCTCGGTGCCGAGACCTCCGCCGCGGACGGAGGAGTCCACGCGCACCGCCTCGACGAGGCCGCGGGTCGCACCCTGGCGCGAGAGCCCGGGCAGGATCGTCAGCTGGAGCGTGCCCACCACGACGCCGTCCCGCTCCGCGACGACGAGGCGGTGCTGGGGGTCGGCATCGATGCGCGCGAACGCAGCCTCGTACGGGGCGAGGTGGTGCGGCGTCTCGCGGGACGCCCCGAGCGGGTCGTCGGCGAGGAGCCGGACGATCGCGGGGACGTCGGCGCTGGTCGCACGCCGGATCGCCACGGGTGCGGGCACGGCTGAGGTCATGCCCGCACTGTATCCGCGCGGCACGATCGCGACCTCTGCGCGACGGGCCGCGTCGAGGACGTGGACGGTGGGCCGTTAAGGATGTGTCAAGATCTCCCGCGCAGGCCCCTCAGGCCCAGGATCCCAGGCCTGAGGCGAGTACGGTGACGGACGTCCGAGCCTGCCGACGAAGGGGTGGGCGCGGCGCACGGAGCAGCGAGCACGATGCTCCGGTGTCACACGATACGGAGCGTCATGAGCGTCATCGAGCGGCTCCGCCCACGAGCCGTGCGCCCCCGTGGAGGGCGCTCCGGCCGACGCCCCGGCCCGACGTCGCACGCCGGGATCCGCCGTCGCCCCGGCCAGATCCTCGTCGGGAGCTTCGCCGCCGCGATCGGGGTCGGCACCCTCCTCCTGCTCCTTCCCGCGTCGAGCGCGGGACGCGGGGCGACGGTGATCGAGGCACTCTTCACCGCGACGTCCGCCGTCTGCGTGACCGGTCTCATCGTCGTGGACACCGCGACCTTCTGGACCCCGTTCGGGCAAGCAGTCATCATGATGCTCTTCCAGGTCGGCGGGTTCGGCATCATGACCCTCGCCTCCCTGCTCGGTCTGCTCATCTCCCGACGGCTGGGACTGCACAGCCGGCTCATGAGCGCGTCCGCGACCCGGAGCGTCAGCCTCGGTGACCTCCGCAAGGTCCTCCTCGGCATCGGGATCGTCACCGTGCTCGTCGAGGGCATCACCGCGGTGATCCTCACCGGTCGCTTCCTCGTCACGTACGGCGAGCCGCTCGGCCGTGCCGCCTGGCTCGGTGCCTTCCATGCGGTCTCGGCCTTCAACAATGCGGGCTTCGCCCTGTACACGGACAACCTCATGGGCTTCGTCACCGACCCGTGGGTGTGCCTGCCGATCGCGGCAGCAGTCATCGTCGGCGGGATCGGCTTCCCCGTCCTGCTCGAGCTCTGGCGCAGCCCCCGGCGCCCCCGGTCCTGGAGCCTCCACACGAAGATCTCCGTCATGATGACTGCGGTCCTCGTCGTGGTGGGCGCCGTCTTCATGACGCTCGCCGAGTGGAGCAACCCCGCGACCCTCGGACCCCTCGACGTCCGCGGCAAGGTGCTCGCCGGGTTCTTCCAGGGCGTCATGCCGCGCACCGCCGGCTTCAACAGCGTCGACACTGCCCAGATGAACAGCGGGACCTGGCTCGGCACCGACGTCCTCATGTTCATCGGCGGCGGGAGCGGCGGCACCGCCGGCGGCATCAAGATCACCACCTTCACGGTGCTCCTCGTCATCATCTGGGCCGAGCTGCGCGGCGACCCGGACGCGACCCTGTTCGACAGGCGGGTCGCAGCCCCCGTCCAGCGGCAGGCCCTCGCGGTCGCGCTCCTGGGCATCGCGGCCGTCCTCGTGCCGACGATCGTCATCGCCATGACCGCGCCCTTCACGTCCGACGAGGTCCTCTACGAGGTGATCTCCGCCTTCGCGACCGTCGGCCTCTCGACGGGCATCACGGCCGACCTCGAGGGGTGGCACCAGGTCCTCCTGTGCCTCCTCATGTTCGTCGGACGCCTCGGGCCCGTGACCCTCGGCACCGCGCTGGCCCTGCGCTCCAAGCAACGGCTCGTCCGCAAGCCGGAGAGCGCACCGATCGTCGGCTGACGCGCGAGCGCGGGCCGGTACCCTGAGGTCGTCCCAGGAGCATGCGAGCGAGAAGCCCCAGGTGAGCAGGCCCCCGGAACCGAACCCTCACCGTGCCGCGAAGGACGAACCGACGATGCGACCGAGCGACCGAGCCCAGCGATGGGTGATCTGCTTGACGCTCTTCGGTGTCGTCGTCCTCGGCCTCCGCTCGTGGTGGGCAGACGGGCAGGAGGTGGACGACCTCCTGCTCTCGGACTCCGCCGTCGTCGAGGTCGGGACGCTCACGCGCGTCGAGGTCAGCACCCCCCACAACAGGGCTCGCGAGGTGAGGACGACCGCCGTCGCCGCGGGCAGAGAGTACGAGCAGGTAGGGCTGCACGCGTGGAAGGACAGGCAGGGCGAGAACGTGCTCATCATCACGCACCCGGACACCGACCTGTGGCTCATGACGACGATGGACGGGACGCTCTCGACCGAGCACGGGGTCCGCAATGGTTACCTGATCTACGTCTTCCTCGCGGGCGGGTTCCTCGCCCTGCTGGTCGCGGTGCTCGTCCACCAGAGGGTCGAGACCCCGCGATGGGACCGGCAGCAGGCACGGCTGAGGGAGGACATCGCCCAGCACCCGGAGCTCCGGTCACGCGCGGAGCTGCGTGACCTCGGCCTGCTTCCCGGCGCTCCCGACCACCCCGGGTTACCGTCGAGGGGTGACTGAACACCCCACGATCTTCGACTCCCTGACCCTCGACGAGCTCCGTACGCGCACGAGCGAGAAGTGGCTCGCGTACCCGCCGGACGTCCTGCCGTTGTGGGTGGCCGAGATGGACGTGCCGCAGGCCGAGCCCGTCGTGGCGGCGGTGCACGACGCGATGCGCCGCGGTGACACCGGCTACCCGGGCGGCATGGACTACGCGCAGGCGTACGCCGAGCTCGCCGACGAGCGCTGGGGCTGGGACATCAACCCTGGCCGGGTCCGGATGCTCACCGACGTCATGATCGGCATCACCGACGTGCTCAAGGTCGTCACCGAGCCGGGGGACACGGTCGTCGTCACCACGCCCGTCTACCCGCCGTTCTTCGGCTTCCTCAAGGACATCGGCCGCCGCGTCGTCACCGCGCCGCTCGGCGCCGACGGCCGCCTCGACCTCGCCGCCCTCGAAGCGGTGTTCCCGGGCGCCCAGGCCTTCCTCCTGTGCAACCCGCACAACCCGACCGGCACCGCGCACACCCCCGACGAGCTCGCGGCGGTCGCCGCCCTCGCCCGGACGCACAGCGTCCGCCTCGTCGCCGACGAGATCCACGCGCCGATCACGTCGCCGGCCGCAGCCGCCGAGCTCGGCCGCCCCGTCTTCACACCGCTCGTCACCGTGCCCGGCGCGGAGAACGCGATCAGCCTCGTCTCCGCCTCGAAGGCGTGGAACCTCGCCGGCCTCAAGGCCGCGCTCGCGGTCGGCGGGCCGGAGGCGACGCGCGACGTCCGCGACATCGCCGAGGTCGCCGACCACGGTGCGAGCCACCTCGCCTCGATCGCGCACGCCGCAGCGCTGCGTCACGCCCGCGGCTGGCTCGACGACGTCAACGCCGGGATCGACGTCAACCGCTGGTTCTTCACCGAGCGCCTCGCCGAGCGCCTCCCCGGAGCCGTGGTCCAGAGCGCCCAGGCCACCTACCTCGCCTGGGTCGACTGCCGCGGCCTGCGCGACGCCGCCGGCGAGCTGCTCGGCGACGACCCGGCGCGCACCTTCCTCAAGCGCGGCAAGGTCGCCTTCATGTCCGGCCTGCCGTTCGGTCCCGGCGGCGAAGGCTTCGTCCGGGTCAACCTCGCGACGTCGCGCACCGTCCTCGCCGACGCCGTCGACCGCATGGTCGACGCGCTCGCGGTGGACGCCGGGCCCGAGCGATGAGCCGTCGCACGCTCCCGCCCCCGAGCGCGGAGCTGCACCTGCACATCGAGGGGACGCTCGAGGCGGACCTCGTCTTCCGGCTCGCGGAGCGCAACGGGATCACGCTCCCGTACACGGACCCGCAGGAGCTGCTGGACCGGTACACCTTCGCGGACCTGCAGTCCTTCCTCGACCTGTACTACGCCAACATGGACGTCCTGCGGACCGAGCAGGACTTCGCGGACATGACGCGGGCGTACCTCGTGCGGGCGGCCGCCGCCGGGGTGCGGCACGCCGAGATCATGGTCGACCCCCAGGCGCACCTCGCCCGGGGTGTGCCGCTGGCCACGTGCATCGACGGCATCGCGTCGGTGCTCCGCACCTCGGAGGCCGACCACGGCGTGAGCACCTCGCTCGTCGCTGCGTTCCTGCGCGACCGCCCCGAGGCAGAGGCCCTCCAGGTGCTCGACGAGCTGCTCGCGACGGGTGCCCCGATCATCGGCATCGGTCTCGACTCCGCCGAGGTCGGCTACCCGCCGTCGGGCTTCGTGACGCTCTTCGAGCGGGCCCGCGCCGCCGGTCTGCGGTGCATCGCGCACGCCTGCGAGGAGGGACCGCCGGCCTACGGGTGGGAGGCGCTCGACCTCCTGCACGTCGAGCGCATCGACCACGGCATCCGGTGCATGGAGGACCCTGAGCTCGTCGCACGGCTCGTCCGCGACCAGGTGCCGCTGACGGTCTGCCCGCTCTCGAACGTGCGGCTCCGGACGGTCGGCACGCTGGCCGAGCACCCGCTCCCGAGCATGCTCGCCGCGGGTCTCAACGTCAGCGTGAGCTCGGACGACCCGGCCTACTTCGGTGGGTATGTCGACGACGTCTACCGGTCGGTCGTCGACGAGCTCGGCCTGACCGACCAGGACGTCGCGCTCCTCGCGGCGAACTCCGTCCGCTCGTCGTTCCTCCCCACCGGGCGCCGCGAGGTCCTGCTCGCCGAGGTCGAGCACTGGCTGCGCGGAGAGCCGACCGCGGTGTAGCGCGCCTGGCGGTGGCCGACCGTCGACCGGTGCCCTCCGGTCCCGCCGCCGCGCCTGGTCAGACCTGGTGCACCCCGAGGAACCCGTGCGCGTGCCCCGCGGCCACCGCGCCCATCCGGTCCCGGACGTCGAGCGCGCGGTACAGGCCCCGCACCTGGGACTGGACGGTCGCCTTGGACACGCCGAGCTGAGCGGCGATCCGCTCGAGCGGCGAGCCGGCGTCGAGCTCGCGCAAGAGGTCGTGCTGGCGGCGCGTGAGCTCGATGAGGGTGGAACGCTCAGACATGTGGAGGGTGACGCCCGACTCCGTGAGCCGTTCGACGAGACGACCGGCCCCGGGCGTCAGCGGCGCGAGCTCCACGAGGACGTCGCGCGGCACGGACACGAACGGGCGCAACGAGAGCGGCCCGGCGAGGTCGATCGCGAAGCCGAGCGTCGTGGCGGCTGCGTCGAGGTCGCCGAGCCGGTGGTGCGCGATGACGCTCGTGAGGAGCATCTCGACGCGGAGCCGGTGGGAGATCTCCCGGCGCCACAACGCGGCGCTGACGATGGACAACGCCTCGCGCGTCTCGCCGACCTGGAGGGCGATCCGTGCCCGGATGGGCTCGAAGATCACCGCGGGTGGTGCCGCGCCGAGGTAGTTCTTCGCCCGGGTGGGGCTGCCGGACCACACGAGGATGCGTGCGACCGTGCCCATGAGCAGCTGGGAGGCGAGGGTGCCGCGGACCATGGCGTCCTCGTTCGCCTGGAGGTTGCGCCCCAGCACCGTGAGCGCGACGAAGAGGTCGCCCTGCAGGACGCGCAGGTGCGCGCGCACGTACTCCTCGACGAACCACGTCGGGCGCGCCCGGCCGCGGCGCAGGACGCTCTCCTCGGGTGGCAGGAGCGCGGCGGCGGTCTCCAGGTCGAGGGAGTCGAGGGCGATGAACGCCCGGACGAGGTCCGTGAGGCCCTGGTCGGTGTGCCGGACGGCCATGCCCTCGCCCTTGAGGCTCGCCGCCAGGTCGAGGTAGTCCGACGCGCGCTGCAGCTCGCCGACGAGGGCGCACACGACGGCGCTGTACTCGGCGGCCGCCCGCGCGACGAACTCGAGCGGGGTGCCGCGGCCGTGGGTGAGGCACGCGGCGAAGTCGCTCAGCGCCCCCTCGAGCTCCCCGACCGTCATGCGCGTGATGCCGCACTGGAGCAGCAGGTACGGCAGGGCGTCGTGGAGCGCGGCGCGCCACGTCCCGTCGGCGTTGCGGGCGACCGCGTGGTGACGGGTCACGAGCGCGTTGGACGCGGCGTACTGGTGGCACACCCGGAGCGCGACGATCTGGCCGATCCCGAGCCCGACGACGTGCCGCAGCACCTCGTCCTCCAGCTCGACACCGTCGGCCGGCCAGTCGATCTCCTGCTGCGAGATGTCGTCGGTGCGGAACTGGAGCAGCACGTCGCGGGCCGTGAAGAGGGCGGGGTGCTCGATGAGGAACTCGGGTGGCAACGCCGCGAACGCGTCCTTGAGGAGCAGCGGGTGGTCGACGATGAGAGGGACGCAGTGCATTCCCACGAGCTGGACGACGAAGTCCCAGTCCTGGCCGGCGACCGCGTGCTTGAGAGCGACGTCGGGGAAGTCGCGCAGGAGCCGGGCGGCCCGACGGTGCGCCGGGACCATCGCCGCGATCTGTTCGGGAAGGTCCATCGCTCGGCGGATCGCGGGCAGGAGGACATACTCCCGGACGCCGCCGACGGTCATCGACCGGACGATGCCGGCACGTTCCAGGTCTCGCAGGCTCCGGCCCGTGTGCTCCGAGCCGACGAGCAGGGTGGCGAGCTCGTCGGTGATCGGGTCGAGGAGGCTCAGCTGCCGGACGAGGAACGTGATCTCGGGGTTGTCGAGGCGGCTGTCGAAGCGGACGAGGTGCTCGGCCGCGGGCATCCACGCGTCGGCGGAGTACGTGGCGCCCGAGTCTGCGAGACGGTGGAGCACGGCACGGGTGAGCGCCGGCCACCCCCACAGGACGGCGTACAGGTCCTCGACGTCGTCGTCGTCGAGCCGGGCCCCGAGCGCGCGGGCGAGGCTCCGGACGTCGTCGACGGAGAGCGCCAACGACCTCGCATCGACGATCGCGGCCTCCACGCCGAAGAGGGCATCCATCGCCAGGGGACCGTGCGGTCGGCAGCAGACGACGACCGAGAGACGTGGGCAGGCCTGGACGAGCTCGGCCAGCCCGAGGGTCACGTCGACCAGCGGGGACTCGCCGACCACCTGGGCCACTGCCGCGTTCTCCAGCTGGTCGACGACGAGCGTCAGGGGGCCGTCGAGCGACCCCAGCGCATCGGTGACGCTCGCGCGGTCGTCGCCGGCCGTCGGCTGGAAGATGCCGTCGAGGGCGAGGGTCGTGCGCAGGGCGAGCCAGAAGCTCGGCAGGTCTTCCTCCCGGACCCCGACGGTGTGCCAGACCACGCGAGACACGTCGCCCTGCTCCTCGAGCCACGCCGCGACGGAGGACGTCTTGCCGAAGCCGCTCGGACCGCGCAGCACCGTCATCGGCCGATGCTCGTCGAGCACCCGGCGGACGTCGGGGCGCAGCACGAGGTGTGCGGGCACGCGCCGCTGGTTCGGCTCCGTGCTCGGTGAGGTCTGGAGCGGTCGGTCAGTCACATCGGCCCCGTCGGTTGCCGGCTTTCGTCGATCCTATGCTCGTGCGGAAAACGCGCGCGGTGGGTGTCCGCAATTCACCCACCTGGGGTTTTTGCCATGCAGAGGGGGTCGCGCGGTCGATCGGCGGGGGAGCCACGCCACATCGTGATCCCGCCGCGACGGAGGCCGGAGGGTCGGGGCGTGGAATAGATTGGTCAGGGGTCCGGTTGGACCCCTGAGCACGCGAGAACGCGAGCGTCCCGACGACGCAGGAGAAACGACTGTGACCGATCAGCCCACCGTCACCGCACACCGAGCCGCCGACGCCCGTCGCGCGCGCCCGCTGTCGGGAGTCGCGGGCTGTTGTCGTCCCTGCTGCTGACACCCGCCTGACACGTCGCGGCCCCGCCGCGGCCCTCACGGCGGTACCGATGTCCGGCCGCCCTCGTCCGCTCCGACGGACCCTCCCTGCTCTGCCGAAGCTGCCCGCAGCACTCGCGCGGACGCCATGGTGCTTGCTCGCCGTGGTGCTTGCTCGTCCTGCCGCACAGACCGCGTCCTGCCGTCCGCAGCTCGGCCCACCAGTCCGTGAAAGGTTCCTCCCGTGACCACTCCACCCACTCCCGCGACGTCCGCGCCCGCCACCGCGGCGCCGCGCCGCCGCTGGCGCTCGCCCTCCTTCTCGGTCCAGATCATCGGGGCGCTCGTCCTCGGCGTGCTCCTCGGCTGGGCCGCTCTGTCCATCGGGACGAGCGACGGCACTCCCGACGGCGACCCCAACTGGCTGACGACGACGCTCGACACGATCGGCTCGTCGTTCGTCCTGCTGCTCAAGACGATCGTGCCGCCACTCGTCTTCACGGCGATCGTCGCGTCGATCGCGAACCTGCGGAACGTCGCCAACGGCGCGCGCCTCGCGTGGAAGACGCTGATGTGGTTCGCCATCACGGCGCTCGTGTCGGTGTCGATCGGTATCGCGCTCGGCCTCGTCCTGCGGCCAGGCGAGAACACGAGCCTCACGACGGCAGGGGCGTCCGAGCCCGGCCGCACCGGCAGCTGGCTCGACTTCCTCGACAGCCTCCTCCCCGCGAACTTCCTCGGCCTCGCCGCGAACACGTCCTCGGGCGACGACGGCTCCGTGAGCACGTCGGTCTCGTTCAACGTGCTGCAGATCGTCGTCATGGCCCTCGTCGTCGGCATCGCCGCGCTCAAGGTGGGCAAGGGCGCCGAGCCGTTCCTCACGTTCAACCGCTCGGCCCTCGAGATCATCCAGAAGGTCCTGTGGTGGATCATCCGCCTCGCGCCCCTCGGGACGCTCGGCCTCATCGGCAACGCCATCGCTTCGTACGGCTGGGACCTCCTGGCGCCGCTCGGCACCTTCGCTGTCGCGATCTACCTGGGCCTCGGCCTCGTGCTCTTCGTCCTCTACCCCGTGATCCTGCGGAGCAACGGGCTGAAGATCTCGAGCTACTTCCGTGGCGCGTGGCCGGCGATCCAGCTCGCGTTCGTCTCCCGGTCCTCGATCGGCACGCTCCCCGTCACGCAGCGGGTGACCGAGCGCAACCTCGGCGTCCCCGCCGAGTACGCCTCGTTCGCGGTCCCGCTCGGCGCGACGACGAAGATGGACGGCTGCGCCTCGATCTACCCGGCGATCTCCGCGATCTTCATCGCGCAGCTCTTCGGCATCGACCTGTCGATCACCGACTACCTGCTCATCGCGTTCGTCTCCGTCGTCGGGTCGGCCGCGACGGCCGGGCTCACCGGTGCGATCGTCATGCTCACGCTGACGCTCTCCACGTTGGGTCTGCCGCTCGCCGGCGTCGGCCTGCTGCTCGCGATCGACCCGATCCTCGACATGGGCCGCACCGCGGTCAACGTCGCGGGCCAGGTCCTCGTGCCGACGATCGTCGCCAAGCGCGAGGGCATCCTCGACCTCGAGAAGTACCGCGCGGCGACGTCGGAGGACCTCTTCGCGGACGACGCCCCGGCGTCTGACGCCACGTCCGAACCGGTGACGACGGCCCCGCACGCCGCCCAGCCGGTGGCTCAGCCGGCGAGCTCGGCAGTCTGAGCCGACGTCGGTACCTGGAGACACCGGTCTCGCCTGAGAGTGCCGAACTCGGCGGGACCACCACGCAGCCCTCGACCCGTGCGGTCGGGGGCTGCCGTGCGTCGTGAGGGGATCGGGCGGGACGCGCCGTCAGGTCGTGGCGCGGCGTGCCGCCAGGGTGACACCGGCCAGCGCTGCGTAGACACCGGCGGAGAACCGCTCGACGAGCCGCATGCGCAGTGCGGGCAGCCGGTCCCGGAGCGCGCCCCCGGCGAGGCACCAGCCCGAGTCGAGGATCCAGGCCAGCGCGATGAACACGAGGCCGAGCTGGAGCAGCTGGAGCCAGACCGGTCCGGCCGCCGGTGCGACGAACTGGGGGAGGAACGCCAGGTAGAAGACGGCCGTCTTCGGGTTGAGCGCCCCGACGAGCAGCCCCGCCCGGAGGCTCCGCACCGTGCCGGGCAGGCGGGCCGGGTCGTGGGCGATCGCGTCGCCGAGCGTCCCCGGGGTGCGGGCGCGCCACGCGCGGACGGCGAGCCAGACGAGCCACGCCGCGCCGAGCACCTTGACCACGGTGAACGCGGAGGCGCTCGCGACGACCACGGCGGAGAGGCCGACCACGGCGGCGAGCACGTGCACGAGGTACCCGAGCTCGACGCCTGCCGTCGCGGCGAGGCCGGAGCGTCGCCCGTGCCGCAGGGTCGTCGTGACGATGAAGCCGACCGACGGGCCGGGCACGAGGATGAGGGACACGCTCGCGACGACGAAGAGGGCGAGGCGGTCGGTGGGCACCATGGGTCCATGGTCGCTCCGCGGGCCGGTCGAGCGCCAGGGGTTGCCGGTCCGAGCCGTCGGTCCGCCTCCAGATGCGGACGGCTGGGCTCGCCCAGAGACTGGAGTGCATGGCAGACCAGACGACTCCCCAGGACCCGACGCAGCAGCACCCGACCCCCGAGCAGCCCGTGGACGACATGGCACCTCCGGGGCGCACCGCCGAGATGTCGCAGAAGCCGGACCACGGCGAGGAGTCCTACGTCGGCTCCGGACGTCTGGACGGCAAGCGGGCGCTCATCACGGGTGGGGACTCGGGGATCGGGCGCGCCGTCGCGATCGCCTTCGCCCGCGAGGGTGCCGACGTCCTCATCTCCTACCTCCCGGAGGAGGAGGACGACGCGCAGGAGACCGTGCGCTGGATCGAGCGCGCCGGGCGCCGTGCCGTCGCGTTCCCGGGCGACATCCGCGACGAGAGCGTGTGCGAGGCGCTCGTGGCCAAGGCGGTCTCCGACCTCGGCGGGATCGACGTCCTCGTGAACAACGCCGCGTACCAGATGGCCCAGCCGGACGGGCTGCTCGGGATCTCGACCGAGCAGCTCGACCGCGTCTTCAAGACGAACCTCTACGCCATGTTCTGGATCACGAAGGCCGCCCTGCCGCACCTGACGAGCGGCGCGTCGATCATCAACACGACCTCTATCCAGGCCTCCTCGCCGAGCGTGCCGCTCCTCGACTACGCGTCGACGAAGGCGGCGATCCTCAACTTCACGCGCGGGCTCTCCCAGCAGCTCGCCGAGCAGGGGATCCGGGTCAACGCGGTCGCGCCCGGCCCCATCTGGACGCCGCTCATCCCGGCGACGATGCCCGAGGAGAAGGTCGAGCAGTTCGGCGCCGACACACCGCTCGAGCGTGCGGGCCAGCCCGCCGAGCTCGCCCCGGCGTACGTGTTCCTCGCGTCGCAGGAGTCGAGCTACATCACCGGCGACCGCATCGCGGTCACCGGTGGCCGCCTCATGTGAGGTCGGCCGGCTCGCCGAGCCACGGCTCGAGTACGTCGGGGCGCCCGAGCCAGGCGAGCTCGGCGTCGGCCAGCTCGGCGTCGGTGAGGAGGATCTCCTCGAACACCGAGCGCAGGCGGGCGCGCTCCCCGCGGCCGACCCCGGTGAACACGAGCCGGGTCCGCGGGGCTGCACCGCGCCACGAACCGAGGTTCCCGACGTAGAGCTGGCCGCCGGCGCCGTCCCAGTGGCAGACGGCGTCGGCGCGGGTGGGTACGTGGAAGACACCGCGGCTGCGCAGGCGTCCTGCCCCGAGCTCTTCGATCCGTTCGAGGAGCCGTTCGGGGTGCACGGGCCGGTCGGACGCGAGCTCGAGGCTCCAGGCGTGGTCGGTCCGGCAGTGCGATGCCCGGGCGTGCAGCGGGTCGCAGCGTCGTTCGCCGGCGCGGGCGTCGTGCCAGGTGCTGCGCAGGCTCGCGGCGGTGATCTCGTGAAGACCGTCGATGCGCTGGGAGTCGTGGGCGCGCAGGTGGTCGACGAGCTCTGTGCCGCAGCGTGACCGCAGGCCGGGGTGCGTGTGGCCGCCGCTGCACGTGACGACGAGGTCGGCGTGCTCGAGCTGGGCGGCGAGGGCTTCGCCGACGGCGCGCTCGTCGTCGTGGGTGAGGGCGATGCCGCGCTCGGCGAGGGAGTCGATCCCGAGGAGGTCCTCCTCGGCGGTGTCGGCGTCGACGGCCGTGACGACGGTCGCGAGGCGCAGCGTGTCGAGCGGCGACCCGGGGACCGTCGCGGCGGCGAGCGCGAGGGTGACGGGGAGCGACTCGGCGGAGACGGGCAGCGCGAGGACGATGTCGTCCCAGCGGCCGTCGCGGGCGAGGTCGGCGAGCGAGGGGATGGCGTCCTCGCGGATCGCGCAGCTGAGGCACGCGTGCTCGAGGTCGACGGTGACGTCGTCGACGATCCCGGTGCCGTCGATGACGACGCGGCGGAGGGACTCGTCCTCGCCGTCGATGTCGTGGCGCAGGACGACGGTGCGGGGGGAGTCGACGAGGAGGGCGAAGATCGCGCTCTCGCGCAGGACGGGGTCGATGGTCGTGAGGACGGACAGGGGGATGGGCATACCGAGAACCCTACGCCTTGACGAGAATGATTATCAATATCTATGGTGGGGCCACACCCACCGGAGGTATCCCATGTCAGCCGTCTGCCAGGTCCTTGGCACCAAGCCCGGATTCGGGCACACGATCTCCCACTCGCACGTGCGCACCAAGCGACGCTTCGACCCCAACATCCAGAAGAAGCGCTACTGGGTCCCCTCGCTCGGCCGTCACGTCACGCTCCGCGTGAGCGCCCGCGGCATCAAGACGATCGACAAGCTCGGCATCGATGTCGTCGTCTCCCGCATCCTCGCCCGCGGGGAGAAGGTCTGATGGCCGGCAAGCGCGTCGACCTGCGCCCGGTCATCAAGCTCCGCTCGACGGCCGGCACCGGCCACACCTACGTCACGACGAAGAACCGCCGCAACAGCCCCGACCGGCTCGTCCTGTCCAAGTACGACCCGGTGGTCCGCCGCCACGTCGACTACCGAGAAGAACGCTGAGGAGCACCACAGATGGCCAAGAAGTCCAAGATCGCCCGCAACGAGCAGCGGCGCGTCGTCGTCGAGCGCTACGCGGAGCGCCGAGCCGAGCTCAAGGCGATCATCGCGTCGCCCGGTACCCCCGACGCGAACCGCACCGCCGCCCTCGCCGAGCTCCAGGCGCAGCCCCGCGACGCGAGCGCCACCCGCCTGCGCAACCGCGACATCGTCGACGGCCGCCCGCGCGCCTACAACCGTGTGTTCGGCCTCTCGCGCATCCGTCTGCGGGACATGGCGCACCGCGGCGAGCTGCCGGGTGTCACCAAGTCCAGCTGGTGACCGGCGCCCCGCGCCCGGACCACCACCCCGAGTCACCGTGAAAGACCAGGAGTCACCATGAAGCAGGGCATCCATCCCGACTACCACCCGGTCGTCTTCCGCGACGCGTCCGCCGGGTTCGCGTTCCTCACGCGCTCGACCGCCACGCCCAGCGCGACGATCGAGTGGGAGGACGGCGAGACGTACCCCGTCCTCGACGTCGAGGTCTCGAGCGCCAGCCACCCGTTCTACACGGGCACCGCACGCGTGCTCGACACCGCCGGTCGCGTCGAGAAGTTCAACCGCCGCTACGGCCGCTCGACCGAGGACGGGGTGGCCCGGTGAAGGTCCGCGCCTCGCTGAGGTCGCTGAAGAGCAAAGAGGGCTCCATCGTCGTGCGACGTCACGGCAAGGTGTTCGTCATCAACAAGAAGAACCCCCGATGGAAAGGCAGGCAGGGCTGATGGCCGTCCCCAAGCGCAAGACGTCCCGCTCGAACACGCGCAGCCGGCGGTCCGCCTGGAAGACGACCGCGGTCGACCTCGTCCCCGTGCAGGTCGACGGCCGGACGGTGCGGATGCCCCGCGTCCTGGCCCGCGCGGTCCACCGCGGCCTCCTCGACCCGGACGCCCTCCCGCCCGTCTGAGCGGGAACCGTCCCACCAGCCCGGTGGCGTGCTCCGTCAGGGACGTCTGGAGCGCGTCACCGTGAACTTCGGGTCCTGGCCCATCATCGTCGTCGGTCCGACGGCGCGGGCCAGGTCCCGCTTGTACGTCAGGTGCGAGTTGTACACCGTCCACATCTCCCCGCCCGGGCGCAGGACACGGCCCGCCGCGTCGAACATGCGCTGAGCGGTGTCCGTGTGCAGGGCCGTGCCCGCGTGGAACGGCGGGTTGCACACGACGAGGTCGGCGCTCGCGTCCGGCAGCGAGCCCAGCGCATCGTCCCGGAGTGCCGTGACGCGCTCGCTCACCCCGTTGGCTGCCGCCGTCGCGCCGGCGGACCAGACGGCCGCGGCGGACTGGTCCGTCGCCACGACGCGCAGGTCCGGGCGCTCGCGGGCGAGCAGCGTCGAGAGGATGCCGCTGCCGCACCCGGCGTCCACGGCCGCGCGCGCACCGGGTGCCATCCGCGGCAGGAAGGTGAGGAGGAACCGTGTGCCGAGGTCGAGGCGGGTCCCCGCGAACACGCCGCCGTGCGCCACGACCGTCAGCCCGAGCTCGTCGAGCGGTGCTGTCCGCGGGAAGGACGGCGAGTCGACCGGGCGCGGCGCGCGGGCGACGAGCACCCTCGACCTGAACGCGCCGAGGCTCGCCCGGACGTCACCGAACGAGCGCGCGAGCACGTCGTTCATCCCGCGCGTCATGTGCTTGACCCGGCCGCCGGCGTAGAGGACCACACCGGGCGCGGCGTGCCGCGCGACCGCCTGGGCGATCTCGTCGAGCGCGTCGAGGCTCTTCGGCAGGCGCAGGAGGACGACGTCGGCACCGCCGAGCAGCTCGGCACCGAACGCCGACGTCACGGAGCTCGCGTCGACCTGCGTGTAGCAGTCGATCATGCCGAGGCGCTCGGCGTTCGTCGCGAGCGCGCGCTCCGACGTCAGCGTGTCCTGGTGCACCCGCACGTGGCCCGCGCCGAGGGAGACCGCGCCGAGAGTGAGGGCGCCGAACTCGTCGTCCACCACGACGACGCGCCGGGCACCCGCCGTGGGAGACAGCCCGTGGACGTCGGGAGAGAGGGCGTCCGAGGCCTCGCGGAGCAGGAGCCGGTCGACGCCGTCGACGCCCTGACGGCCCGCCCCCTCTTCGCCGGGGTAGCGGCCGAGGTGTGCGAGGAGGCGCTCGAGAGAGTCCTGGGAGGTCGGCATGCCACCAGTCTCCACGATCGCGGCGCACCGAGCGCCCGCGCCGGTCAGAGCGACGGCAGCACGCCGAATCGGCACAAAACGCCCACGTGGCGCCTCGACAGCGCCGAACTTTCACCGATTTCAGCGCTGAGAGAAACTCACAGCGCTGAAATGGCGTCGCGAGCGCCCAGGATTACCTAGTGTTGTCCACGAAGACCGGCCGAATGGCTGGCAAGGTACGTCCGGCTCCGCTCAGCGCTCGCTGTCGGTCGGACCGAAGAAGGGATCCGCATGTCGCTGAACCGCACTGACCTCGTCTCGGCAATCGCTGGCAAGTCCGGCCTCACCAAGACTGACGCTGACGCTGCACTCTCCGCTCTGCAGGAAGTCCTCGTCGAGTCGCTGAGCGCGGGCGAGGCCGTCAAGGTCACCGGTCTGCTCTCCGTCGAGCGCGTCGAGCGTGCAGCTCGCACGGGCCGCAACCCCCGCACGGGCGAGGAGATCTCGATCCCCGCCGGCTTCGGCGTGAAGATCAGCGCCGGCAGCCTGCTCAAGAAGGCTGTCTCCACCAAGTGATCCACCCGACGGCTGCTCGCTAGCCGTCACCACGTCGACGGGCGCGGATCGAGGCACTGGCCTCGATCCGCGCCCGTCGTGCGCTCCGGGTGTCGGTGCTGACCGCGGGACGGCTCGGTGCGTCGCCGCTCGGTGCGAGATGGCTCGGCGCGGCGTGGCCCGACGTGACAGGGTCCGACGCGACACGGTGCGACGCAGCGTTCTCGGGCGACGGCTCGAGCTCGGGCGCGGGAACGTGAGTCTTCTCGACCTCGTGCTCCCGCTCGTGCTCGTCGTCGTCCGCCGGCTCCTTCTCGGGGACCGGCGTGAGGACCCCGGCGCCGCCGACGGCGAGGGCTGCGATGGCGGTCGTCGCGGGGATGGCGAGCACGAGGCCGATGGACCCGACGAGGGTGCGCACCACCTCCTGGGCGATCTCGCCCGACGTGAGGGTCTGGCCGAGGCTGGTGCGCACGAGGCTGATCATGAGGAGCATCGGCAGCGCCGCGCCGAGGTAGGCGAACGCGACCGTGTAGACGGTGGACGCGATGTGGTCGCGGCCGATCCGCATGCCGCGGCGGAAGAGCTCCAGGCGGCCCATGTGCGGGCTGACGGTCCGCAGCTCCCAGACGGCGGACGCCTGGGTGATCGTCACGTCGTTGAGGACTCCGAGGCCGGCGAGGACGATCCCGCACAGGGCGATGCCGGTGATGTCGATGTTCGGCGCGTAGGCGGGCAGGAAGCGCAGGTTCTCGTCCATGAGCCCGGAGACCTTGGTCGCGTCGACGGCCCACGCGGCGAGCACCGTGGTGATGACGAGTCCGAGGAACGTGCCGAGGAGCGCGGCGGAGGTGCGCGCGCTGAACCCGTGCGCGAGGTAGAGGACGACGAACATGACGCTCGCGGACGTCACGAGGGCGACGCCGACGACGCTCTCGCCCGCGAGCAGCGCCGGGAGCGTGAACTTCACGATGACGACGAACGCGACGATGAGCCCGGCCATCGCGGCGAGGCCGCGCCATCGTGCCACGAGGAGGACCACGAGCGCGTAGGCGAGCGCGAGGATGCCGATGGGGACGTCGCGCTTGAAGTCGAGGAACTGGTACTGGCTCCCGGAGAGGATCGCCTCGGGGATGTTGAGGATCTTGTACTGGTCGCCGATCTCGACGCCCGCCTCGACGTACTCCGGAGGCACCTGGACGAACACGTCCTCGCCGGTGTCGTGGAGCGTCACCGGCACGAGGTTGTTCTCGATCGCCGGACCGGTGACGGTCCCGAAGAGGAGCCCGGCGGTGTCGGCGGTCGGGTCGATGACCTGGCCGGGGGCGTCGTGCGGCCAGAGGACGACGAGACCGAGGACCGTGGCGAGGAGCGCCGGGAGGAGGAGCGACGCGAGGATGACGCGGACGCGTCGTGATGCCCGGGGGGCGGGCCCGTGGCTGTGGGCGTGTGCGCTCATGGGGTGATCATCTCAAAGGTCGCGGCGGTCTCCGGCGTCCGGGCGATGTCGGTCCGGCGAGTCGCGCGTGAACGTCTCCTGACCGGTGGGCATGCCTGTCGCGTCGGGCCGGGGCGCACGTTATGGTTCGTCACTGCCGGGTGAAGTCCCGGTGCGGGTCCTGGGGGGACCGCCGGTGCGACCCACTGGTGCCTGACGGAGGCCCGCACGGAACGAGGACGTCTCGCCTTGTGCGGGCGAGACGTCCTCGTCCGTCGGAGCCCGGGCCGCAGCGGGTGCGCGCAGCTAGAGGTCGCCGCGCTTCTGGAGGTAGCGCATGGCGACCCACCCGAGAGGGATGCGCAACCAGTACGTCACGACGCGGAAGAGGACGACCGCCGAGGTGGCGATCGGTGCGGGGATGCTCGCGGTCGTCGTGAGGCCGGTGACGAGCGCGAGCTCGATGGCACCGAGGCCGCCGGGCGTCGGCGCGAGCGATCCGACCGTGTTGCCGACGAGGAACACGACCGCGACGTCGATGAGGGAGACCTCGCGGCCGAACGCGGCGAGCGACGCGTCGAACGCGAAGACGTAGCCGAGGGTCATGACGGTGTTGCCGAGGACGCCGAGGGCGATGCGTCCGGGCTGCCCGAGCATCTCGGAGAGCCGTGGCCACAGCTGCTGGAACATCGGCTGGAGCTTCGTGCGAAGCCACCGCCGCGCGGCCGGCACGAGGAACGCGACGGCGGCGACGGCGGCGACGCTGATGATCGCGGCGAGGACGGTGGTCGACGGCAGGCTCCGCAACGCGCCGCCGTCGCGGGTGAGGACGGAGAGGAGCACGAGGAGGAGGATCGTCACGACGAACTGGGACGCCTGGACGAGGGCGACCGTCGCGACGGCGAGGGACGTGCTCACCCCACGTCGTGTGAGCATCCTCAGGTTGAGTGCTGCGGGCCCGATCCCGGCGGGGGCGGCGAGCGCGACGAAGGAGGCGGCCGCCTGGACGAGCGTCGCCCGCAGGAGCGGCAGCCTGACGGGGGAGAAGGCCACGAAGGTCACGGCGCCGCCGAACCAGGTGAGGAGCCCGAGGGCGAAGGCGACGATGGCCCACCACGGCTCTGCGTCGACGACCGCGGCCTCGATCTGCTCGAAGTTGATGGTCGTGACCACCACGGAGACGGCGATGATCGTGATGGCGAGCGTGAGGATCGTCCGGGCGCCGAAGCGCACGAGCTGGACGGGCTCGACGTCGGCCTGCGGGAGGCGTTCGACGAGGGCGCTGCGCAGGCCGGGGAGGAGCTCCCGCTGCGCCCGGAGCTCTTCGCGGGTGCTCGCGGGCAGGGCGACGCTCTGCATGAGCGGTCCCATGCCGGCGATGTCCTCCTCGTCGAGGACCGCGACGGCGGAGGCCATGGCCCTGCTGGCGCCGACGCGGAGCGCGAGGATCGCGATCATCTGCGTGAGGTCCATGCGCCGGGCGAGTACGGACGAGGCAACGTCCCCGGACTCCCACCCGGTGAGCCAGACCTGCGGCTCGCCGCCGGGGCCGGTGCCGACGAGCACGACGTCGGACGTCAGGGCGCGGTGGGCGAGGCCGGCGGAGTGCGCGATGTCGAGTTGGCGCCACGCGTCGCGCAGGAGGTCGTCCGTGATGCGCTCGGTGGACAGCTCGCGCAGGGGGACGGTGCCGACGGCGTGCTCCTGGACGAGGAGCATCGAGTCGTCCACCTCGGCGATGCCCTCGAGCTTGGGGGACCGGACGCCGGCCGCCTGGGCTGCGTAGGCGAGCAGTGCGGCGCGCTCGGCGACGGCGCGCAGGGAGATGGCCGAGCGGCCGTCGAGCCCGCGCAGCCGTAGGGAGCGCCATGCGCGGGTGAGGAAGCCGATGACCTGGCGGTCGCCGTCGAGGACGACGACGTCGAGGCGCGGGCCCTCTTCCTGCGTGAGTGCGTAGACGCGGCTGTCGGAGTAGCGGGCGATCGCGAGGGCGGAGGCGTCCGCGTCGGCCTCGGCGAGGTGCCCGCCGTGGACGAGGACCTCGTCGGCGACGTCGCGGACGCGCACGAGCGACACGGGTCGGAACCCGGCGCGGCGGACGCCCTCGACGAGGTCGTCGCCGTAGGCGCGCTCGCTGCGGACTCCGGCGACGTAGCGGACGGCCAGCCCGGCGAGGCGACCGAGGAGGAGCGTCAGGAGGACGCCGGCGAGGGAGACCTGGCCGATGACGAGGACGATCGCGAGCGAGATCCACAGGAGGTTCCAGGAGAACGTCACCGTGCGTCGTCGGGCCCGACCGGCGGCGGTGAGCAGCCCGGTGACGCCGGCGACGTAACCGGGGATCGTCAGTGTGGAGACACCGCGCAGGGGGACGGACATCCCCTGGAGGAGGTCGTCGGAGCCCCATGTCATGAGGCTCCACGTGACCAGCGCGGAGAGGGCGAGACCGAGGACGAGCGCGGCGATGCACTCGACGACCTGGCGTCCGAGCTTGCGGATCGCGATCTCCGCGAGGACGGCGAGCGGGACGACGAGAGTGACGAGCCCCTCAAGCACGGCGACGACCGGCAGGAAGAAGACGCTGGCGAGGACGGAGGAGAAGCTCTGGACGTCTGCCTGAACGCCCTCGGTGGTGCCGTGGCCGTAGACGGCGAGCACGAGGACGAGGACGGCACCGAGCGCCGTGAGGATGATCGCGAGGAGGTCGCGGGGCTGGCGGACGCGCTCGAGCGGGGTGTCCACCACGACGACCGGTCTGCGCTCGTCGGCATCCGGTCGGTGCAGCAGGCCAGGACGGGCGGAGGGACGGATCCCGAGCGGCGCATCGGGCACGTGGTAGGTGCCGACATCGTGCACCACCGGCTCCGGGCGCTCGGTGGTCGACATGCTTGCGAGTCTATGGGCCGACCTGCCAGACGCCGCGGTGTTATCGGGACACGTCGGTCACATGTCGATGACGTCTCACCGGGACGGGCCGCAGCCACGGACATACGATGAACGGACCGACAAGAAGGGGCAGCCATGCCACGCAGGTCGTCCACCTCGCCCACCGCCACGAACGCGCACCCGCCCGCAGCGACCGTCACCGGTGCGCTGCGCAAGGTCTGGTGGATCCCGCTGCTGCGCGGTCTGGCGCTCATCGCGCTGGGCCTGCTCCTCATGATCGAGCCGCTCGAGGTGCTCCGGACCCTCGTCGTCGTCTTCGCGGTGTTCCTCCTCGTCGACGGGGTGGTCGCGGCCCTCCAGGGGCTCGCGAACAGGGACCAGCAGGGCTGGCGGTGGTGGCTCGTCCAGGGCGTGATCGACGTGGCGTTCGCGGTGACCATCGTCGTGTGGCCGGGCGTGACGGCGCTCGCGCTCTTCTATCTCCTCGTCGTGTGGGCCCTCGTCCTCGGGATCGCGGCGATCATCGGTGCGGCGGCCCTCCTGCGCAACCGTGACCTGGCGTGGCCGTGGCTCCTCACCGTGGGTCTGCTGTCCACGCTCTTCGGGCTGCTGCTCATCACCAAGCCGCAGACGGCCGGCGGCGTGCTGAGCGTCACCGTGACGGTCTTCGGCATCTACGCGTTCGCGTCCGGAGCGATCCACGTGGTGTCCGCGTTCTCCGTGCGGTCGGTGGCGCAGTACATCGACAAGGCGCTCGAGGGGGACAGCCCGGTGCTCGACGCGATCGTCGAGCGGCGTGCCGAGGCGACGCGCGTGGCCGACGCCCGGGCCGAGGACAAGCAGGCGGTCCGGGACGACAAGCAGGCTGTCCGGGAGGAGGCGCAGCGTGTCACCGGCGGGATCATCGTCCTCGACGACCCGGACGACGTGCACCACGCCCCGTCCGCCCCGCAGGCCCCGGCAGTCGGTTCAGCCGACGCCCAGGGTGCGCAGCCACGCCTCGGGAAGGAGCGCGTAGCCGACGAAGGCCACGATGTCGAGGATCGTGTGCGCCACGACGAGCGGCATGACGCGTCCCCGCCCCCAGCGTGACGTGTAGAACCAGGTGAACACGACCCCCATGACGACGTTGCCGATGAACGGCCCGATGCCCTGGTAGAGGTGGTACGACCCGCGGAGCAGCGCGCTCGCGACGATGATCTTCACGCGCGTCCACCGCAGGTCCTCGAGCCTTTCGGTGAGGTAGGCGACGGCGATGACCTCCTCGAGCAGACCGTTCTTCAGTGCGGCGAGCACGAGGACCGGTATCGCCCACCAGTGCGGGTCGAGCATCGCGGCCTGGACGTCGACCGTGATCCCCAGGGCGCGGCCGCCCGCGTAGAGCCCCAGGCCGGGGATGCCGATGGCTGCCGCGAGCGCGACGCCGTAGCCGAGGTCGCGCAGCGGGCTCGCGCGGTCGAGACCGATGCGCGCCAGCGTCCCGGGACCGCGTGCCGAGAGCAGGTAGAGCGCGAGCGCCACGGGCACGAGCACGAAGCCGATCGACAGCAGCTGGTACGTGAGGTCGAGGTAGGGGCGAGCCGACTGCGACGTGTTGATCGCGGCCGACTGCTCCCGGAGCGGGATGCTCGAGGTGAGTCGCGCGACGATGTTCGTCACCGCGTAGACGCCGGCCTGGCCGAGGCTGAGTCCGAGGACGATCCAGATCTCGATGCCGATGCGGCGTCGCGCGGCACGGTCGTCGAGTCCTGGCGGGCTGAGCGTCGTGGGGGTCGTCGACGGGTCGGGAGCCATGAGGTCGGTTATAGCACCGCCGGTCTCAGGCGTGCTGGACGAGCTCGTGGCTGCGGTGCTCGGCGGGCTCGAGCTGGAAGGTGCAGTGGCCGATCGAGAAGTCGGTCGACAAGCACTCGGAGAGGGCGTCGAGCACGAGACCGGACCGGCCGTGCGCGATGCACTCGTCGTCGACGACGACGTGCGCGGAGAGGGCCGGGACGCCGCTCGTGATCGTCCAGGCGTGGAGGTCGTGGACGTCGACGACACCGGGGACGCCGCGGATGTGCTCGCGCACGAGGTCCAGGTCGAGGTCGCGAGGCGTCGCCTCGAGGAGCACGTCGAGGACCGATCGCAGGAGCGACCAGGCGCGGGGCAGGATGAAGAGCCCGATCGCGAGCGACGCGATGACGTCGGCCCGGACGTAGCCGGTGGTCGCGATGACGACACCCGCGACGATGACGGCGACCGAGCCGACGAGGTCGCCGAGGACCTCGAGGTAGGCGCCACGGACGTTGAGGCTCTCCTTCTCGCCCTGGCGCAGCAGGAGGAGGCTCACGAGGTTGGCGAGGGCGCCGAGGGTGGCGGTCACGAGCATGAGGGTCGTCCCGACCTCGGGCGGGTCGTCCCACCGCTGGACCGCTTCGACGATGACCCACATCGCGAGGGCGCCGAGGAGCAGCGCGTTGGCGAGAGCCGCGAGGATCTCTGCGCGCTGGAGACCGAACGTCCGGCTCTTGTCCGCCGGGCGTGCGGCGAGCCCGGTGGCGACGAGCGCGATCGCGACGCCCGTGGCGTCGGTGAGCATGTGGCCGGCGTCGGCCAGGAGGGCGAGCGAGCCGGAGAGCAGGCCGCCGACCACCTGGATCCCGACGACGCTCAGGGTGATGACGAGGACCATGACGAGGCGCCGGCGGTGGCGCCCGGTCGCGGTACCGTGCGAGTGGCTGTGACCGTGCCCCGCGCTCACGACGCCGCCTCCGCGCAGCCGGGCGCCGTGCCCGCGGTGAGGCCGAGGAGCCGTTCGGCGGCTGCCAGCATGTCCGTCGTCGCCTCGGGGTGCGTGAGTCGGAACATCGACGACCGACCGTCCGGGCGCGAGGTCACGAGGCCGCAGTCGCGCAGGCATGCCAGGTGCTTCGAGACGGTCGACTGCGCCAGCCCGAGGTGGCGGGTGAGATCGACGACCCGGTGCTCGCCGAGGAGCAGGTGCTGGAGGATCGTCAGTCGGGACGGATCGCTGAACCCGTGGAAGAGGCCCGCAGCCGGGACCTGCACCGACGGTTCGGAAGGCGACGTGGAGCTCGCCGCACGAAGGGATGTCATCGTCATGTAGCGATGATAGCGCTCCGACCAAAGGCCCACAGGCGCCGTTGCGCCCGTTGTTAGCGTGACGGCACGCGGGCAGGGACACATCCCGTCCCCGTCGCCCGCAGCGACCCCACGATGGAGCACCCGATGAAGACCACCCGAATCACCGCAGCCGCCGTCTCGCTCGCGCTCCTCGGAGCGCTCGCAGCGTGCGCCGACCCCGCGCCGGACCCGACGCAGGCTGCGACGACGACCACACCCGCGGTCGCGCACGACGCCCCCGCCCCGACCCACTCGGACGCGGACACAGCGTTCGCGCAGCTCATGACGGTCCACCACGAAGGAGCCATCGAGATGGCCAGCCTCGCGGAGACCAACGCCGGGTCCCAGGAGGTCAGAGACGTCGCGACGACCATCGCCGACGCGCAGACCCCGGAGATCGAGACGATGACCTGGTGGCTCGACTCCTGGGGCGAGGACAGCGCCACGCGCGCGTCGCAGAACGGTATGGACCACACCGGCATGCAGATGGACGGCCTCGCGCACGAGGAAGCCATGTTCGAGCTCGGTGGCCTCACCGGACCGGAGTTCGACAAGCGGTTCCTCGAGCTCATGGTCGCCCACCACGAGGGCGCGATCGTCATGGCCCAGGAGGAGATCGACGGCGGCGTCAACGAGGAGGCGGTTGCGCTCGCCGAGTCGATCATCGCCGACCAGACGGCCGAGATCGCCCTCATGCAGGGCATGCTCCCGCCCGCCTGAGAGCAGGCCGGCGTCGGTGCAGGCCGAGAGCTGACCGACGTTCCTCCTGCCGGATGGACATCCGACGGATACGCTGGGGACGTTCCCTATCCCGGAGGCGTTGAGCACCCAGTGCACACCACCCAGACCGTGGGGTCGCGAACCGACGACCCTGGTCATCATCCGAGCCCGAACCGGACCCGCCGTCCGGACGAGTCGTCTGTCCCAGCTGCGCACCCCGGTGCGCACCCCAGTGCGGTGATCACCCGATGATCGCCGCACTGCTCTTGTTGCTGGCGGGTCTCGTCCTCACCGCACTCATCATCGCGGCGAACGGGTACTTCGTCGCCCAGGAGTTCGCGTACATGTCCGTGGACCGGGCCTCGCTCCGGTCACAGGCCGAGAAGGGCGACGTGTCTGCCCAGCGCGCGCTCAAGGTCACGCGCCGGACGTCGTTCATGCTGTCCGGTGCACAGCTCGGCATCACGGTGACCGGCCTCATGGTCGGGTTCGTCGCCGAGCCCTTCGTCGGCGAGGCGCTCGGCGAGCTGCTGGGCGCCGCAGGCGTCTCGGTCGCGGTGGGCATCACGATCGGCACGCTCTCCGCGCTGGTCCTCGCGACGGTCGTGCAGATGATCTTCGGCGAGCTCTTTCCCAAGAACCTCGCGATCGCCAACCCCGACCCCCTGGCGCGCGGGCTCGCACGCTCGACGCTCGTCTACCTCGCAGTCTTCGGGTGGCTCATCGCGCTGTTCGACAAGTCGTCGAACGCCGTGCTCCGCGTGATCCGCGTCGAGCCCGTCCACGACGTCGACAGCAGCGCCACGGCCAAGGACCTCGAGAGCATCATCGAGGACTCGCGGGCGAGCGGAGACCTCCCCGAGGACCTGTCCCTCCTGCTGGACCGCGTCCTCGACTTCCCGGACCGGGACGTCGAGCACGCGATGATCCCCCGCATCCAGGTCGACGTCGTGTCAGCCACCACGACGGTCGCCGAGGTGCGCGTGCGCATGGCCCACGCCCACACGCGGTACCCCGTCCTCGGTGAGCGCGAAGAACCCGTCGGCGTCGTCCACCTCGCCGAGATCCTCGGCACCGAGCCCGACGACCAGCGGCCCGTGACCGCGATCATGCGGCATCCCCTCGTCGTGCCCACGCTCATGCCGCTGCCCGACGCGCTCCGTCACCTCACGCGGACGCGCAACGAGCTCGCGTGCGTGATCGACGAGTACGGAGGCTTCACCGGGGTGCTGACCATCGAGGACCTGGCCGAGGAGCTCGTCGGCGAGATCACCGACGAGCACGACCCGGGCGCGCTCGCGGGCGCCGAGCGTGACGCCGCCGGGGTGTGGGTCATGGACGGCGACATGCATGTCGACGAGGTGGAGCGGACCATCGGTCGCGACCTGCCTCGCGGTGACTACGAGACGCTCGCCGGCCTCCTCATCGCCCAGAGCGGCCAGCTCCCCGAGGTGGGTGACACCCTGTGGATCGAGCTGCTCGTCGACGGGTCGGACCTCGTCGAGGACGTGCTCCCCCGCAGGTCGCTCGAGGTCGAGGTGACCCGGCTCGAGCGCCACGTGCCCAGCGAGCTCCGGGTCCGCCTCCACGAGGAGGCGCCGGACCGCGCGACCGCCGCTGACACGGAGGCCGACCGATGAGCGCCTGGACCGTCACCCTCGTCACCACAGCCCTCATCGTCCTGAGCGCGTTCTTCGTCGTCATCGAGTTCGCCCTGCTCGGGGCACGACGACACCGCCTGGAGACGCAGGCCGCCCAGAGCCGGTCCGCACGGGCGGCGCTGCGGGGGATGAACGAGCTGACGGTCATGCTCGCCGGGGCGCAGCTCGGCATCACGGTCTGCACGTTCGCGCTCGGTGCCATCACCAAGCCGGCGGTGGACGCGTGGCTCGGCCCCCTGCTCGAGTCGTGGGGCGTGCCCGTCTGGCTCGCCGGGAGCTCGGCGTTCGCGCTGTCGTTGCTGTTCGTCACCTTCCTCCACCTGGTGATCGGCGAGATGGCACCCAAGTCCTGGGCGATCGCGCACCCTGAGCGTGCGGCGACGATCATCGGCATCCCGTCGCGCGTGTTCGTCTGGCCCTTCCGGCCCTTCTTGTCCTGGGTCAACCGCATCGCGAACGTGCTCGTCACCCGCGTGGGAGTCGAGCCGGTCGAGAGCGCGGCCGTCGGCGGTCGGGATGCCGACACCATCCGGCACCTCGTCGAGTACTCCACGCAGGTGGGGGTCCTCGAGCCCGGGCTGCGGACCCAGATCACCGAGGTGATCGGGCTGCAGACCCTCACCGTCGGCGAGGTCACGGTCCCCGACCTCGACCCCACCGCCGTCACGCCCGACGCCACCGTCGGGGACGTGCAGGCGGCGGCGCTCCGGACCGGGCGCCTGCGCATCCTCGTAGCCGATGCCGCCGGTCGTATGTCCGAGGTGGTGCACGTGCGGGACACCCTGCTCGCGGACCGCGCCGCCCCGGCGGCTCCCTACGGGCGGGCGACCTTCGCCGTGGACGCGGCGACCCCCGCCTACGAGCTCTTGCGGCAGATGCGGGAGAAGAGCGTCCAGCTGGCCGTCGTGGAGGAGGCCGGCCGGTACAAGGGCGTCGTGACGCTCACCGACGTGGTGCGTCGGGTGCTTCCCGACTCGGGCGAGGCGCAGGAATAGAGAAGGGCCTGTCCGGGCGTTATCGGGGAGCTGTGCCGACCGAGTCGTGGGGAGACCGAGCAAGTCGCGGGTCGTCCGTCGGAGGAATGGTGCCGCGCGCCGTCCGGTACACGGCCAGATAATAGGCGGTGTCGTCCGGTACCTCGACCTCGATCTCTGCGGTGGTGGTCGCGAGATTGAGCGGTGGAGTCGTGAACAGGGTGATCGCCGGTCCCCCGCACGAGTCGCCGCCCGTCGACGTCAGCGCCTCGGCCGTCTCCTCGGCGACGAGGGAGATGCTGTAGGCGACAGGCCGCTCGCAGGTGAGCACGAGGACGAGCGACCCCTGAGCCTGTCCCTCAGGGACGGTGATCGACGACGCACCGGTGCCTGCGGCGTCGAGCAGCAACGTCGAGGCGTCGAGCACCTGCGGCACGAGGTCGGGGTTGTGGTGCCAGAACTCCACGGCGCTCTGCGCCCTGCCCTCGGGGAACGCGTCGGTGACGTGTGGTCGGCTCACCGGCACGGAGCTGCGTGGTCGGTGCGGCTGCTCCTCGCCCTGCTCCGGTGGCGCGCAGCCTGCGGACGTCAGGGTGAGCAGGGCCGACAGCGCGAGGAGGAGCAGCGTGTGCACGCCGTGCATGCGTCGTCCCCCTGCGCCTCGTTGCTTCTCCGCCCTGAAGAATGTCCGTCAGGCTAGCACCGGAATTTCGCCGGAGAGGCAATTGTGGAGGGTGATGAATTTCGCGCGGCTGGATCATTGGAGATTATCGGTGGAGTGAATTCACCGACCGTCGGTCGGTGAATTGATTATCTCCGTCCGATAATTCATTCGACCACCGGTCAGCGAGATTATCGGTCGTCTCGGTCCGTGTTCTTGCGACGCTTCGACCACTGCAGCAGTCCGATCCCCGCGGCGAGCCCGAGGAGCCCGCCGATGATGATGCCGGGCCAGGGGGGTGCGGCGTCGTCGTCCGCAGCGCCGTCCTCCGCGGTCACGGTCGGGTCGCTGCTGGGGGACGGCTCGTCCGTCGCAGTGGCCTGCGGGGTGGCGTCCGTCGGCGGCTCGGCCGGCACGTCGAGCGCGGTGACCTCGGGGGCGGGCTCGACACCGACGGCGCCCGGGTCCGCGACGGAGAACCCGAACGTGCCGTCGATCGGGTGACCGTCGGACGACACGACCCGCCACGTCACGGAATAGGGGCCGTTGGCGAGCGTGGGGACCACGAAGGCGGCCGTGACGCCGTCGACCGTCGGGACGCCGGCCGCCACCTGCGTGCCGGCGGAGTCGACGAGGAGCACCTGCCCGCCGACCGGCTGGATCTCGTCGGTGAACGTCAGGGTGATCTGCGCGGGGCTCGTGGCGAGCTCGGCGCCGTCGGCCGGGTCCGAGCTGATGATGCTGTCGTGCGCGCTCGCGGGGGCGGTGGTGATCACGGCCATCCCGCAAATGGCGAGGAGCAGGGCAAGGAGTCGCGCGACGTGGTTTCTCACGGCGTCCACCCTAGCCGCGCTCCCTGGGCGTCCCCCGGGGAGGGTTGTGTGACGTCGCCCCCCGTGCAATACTCGCAAAGTACTTTGCACCGCAAACCGTCACGGCACGAGAGGCCACCATGAGCACGCACGAGACTCCCGGACCGCGGGACGGGCGCGCAGATCCCGACAGCGGCGGACCGCTCGACGACGACACCCTCGACGGCGACGCCCTCCTCGACCCGGCCGAGAGCCTGCGGATCATCGCCGACCAGCAGGCGAAGGTCCACAGCGCGGACCCCGACGCCCGACTGATGTTCGGCATCTGGGGCGCCGCCTGGCTCGTGGGCTACCTCGCCCTCTACCTCACGTCGAACGGTGCGCTGCCCGGGGGCCGGGCGGTCGAGGACATCGTCGTCCCCGCCACCTGGTCCTTCATCCTCTTCTCCGTCTGCATCGCCGGAGCCATGGCGACGACGATCGTGTACACGCTCCGGTGCACCACCGGGGTCCAGGGTCCGTCCAAACGCTTCGGCGTCATGTACGGCTGGACCTGGTGCATCGCCTTCGTCGCGATGAGCATCGTCCTGGGCGGGTTCGTCGAGGCCGGCGCGAGCCACCAGGTGGTCTACCTCGCCGCGAACGCTCTCTCCTGCCTCATCGTGGGCGTGCTCTACATGGCCAGCGGAGCGTTCTGGCAGGACATCAGGCAGTACGCGCTCGGGGTGTGGATCATCCTCGTCGCCGCGATCTCGCTCTACGCGGGCCTGCCCGGGACCTACCTCGTCATGGCGGTGCTCGGCGGCGGAGGGCTCTTCGCCGGTGCCTTCCTCGAGCACCTGCGCATCACCGCGCACCGGAGGCGGAGCGCCGCGTGAGCGAGATCGACCTCGACCCCGTCATCCACGCCCAGGCCCGTCTGCGTGTCGTGGCCACCCTGGCCGCGCTCGGGATGGGGGACCGCATGGCCTTTCCCCGGCTCCAGCAGCTGCTCGACATGACGGCAGGCAACCTGTCCACGCACCTGCGCAAGCTCGAGGACGCGGGCTACGTCAGCCAGTCCAAGACGCACGAAGGCCGCAAGCCGGCCACCTACATCGAGCTCACCCGGCAGGGACGGCGAGCGTTCGAGGTGTACACCGAGTCCCTGGCAGCACTCCTGAGAGGAGCATCCTCATGAGCATCGTCTCCGTCGTCGGCGCGACCCGCCGGTTCTCCGACGTCGTCGCGCTCGACGACGTCTCGCTCGAGGTCGGGGCCGGCGAGCTCGTCGGCCTCCTCGGTCCCAACGGGGCCGGCAAGTCCACCCTGCTGTCCCTCGTCTCGGGGCAGCGCAAGCCCGACTCGGGTGTGGTCCGGCTGTGCGGTCTCGACCCGCGCGAGGCGCCTGCCCGCGCGACCCTCGGCCTCACGCCGCAGGAGACCGGGCTCCCCGCGACCCTCAAGGTGCGCGAGGTCGTCGACTTCGTCGGCGGTCACTACCCGGACCCGGTCCCGACAGCGGACCTGCTCGCGCGCTTCGGTCTCACCGACCTCGCGGGCCGCCAGACGGGCGGCATGTCCGGCGGTCAGAAGCGCCGGCTCGCCGTCGCCCTCGCGCTCGTCGGACGACCGAGCATCATCCTGCTCGACGAGCCCACGACCGGTCTCGACGTCTCCGCCCGGCAGATCCTGTGGAACGCGATCCGGGAGTACCACGCCGAGGGCGGCACGGTCCTCCTCACGAGCCACTACCTCGAGGAGGTCCAGGCCCTCGCGCAGCGAGTCGTCGTCATCGACCGCGGTGTCGTCAAGGCCGACGACTCCATGGAGCACATCCTCGAGCAGGTGGGGCTGCGGCGCGTCGTGCTGCACGCGCCTGCGCCGCCCGTGGGTCGCGGGGGAGTCGACGAGCTCCCCGGTGTGGTCCGCTCCACCGTCGAGGGAGACAGGTACGAGCTCTACACCGCCGACGCCGACGCGCTCGTCCGCGAGCTCGTCACGTCCGGCCTCGCGTTCCGCGGCCTCGAGGTGCGCGGCGCCACGTTGGAAGAGGCGTTCGAGCAGATGGTCGACGCCGAGGGCCTCGTGAGCACAGCCGGTCCGGCCGCAGGTCCGGCAGCCGGTCCTGCCACCGCGACCTCACCCGTCACGAAGGGAGCACTCCGATGACCACGACACTGAGCAGCCCCGCCCGTCCGTCAGGACGCGGCACCACGCCGAGCGCCGCCCGGCTCACCTGGTTGCACCTCAAGTACCAGTTCCTCGAGACGGTCCGCGTGCCGATCGCGGTCCTCGGGAACCTCCTGTTCCCGGCGCTGGCGATGTTCTTCTTCGTCGTCCCGCAGAGCGAGGTCGCCGGTGACCCCGTCTTCGCGACGATGTCGGTCGCGTCGCTCGGCCTCTTCGCCATCTGCTCCGCGAGCCTCTTCACCTACGGGCTCGGCGTGGCCGAGGACCGCGCCCTGCCGTTCGACCCGTTCCTCCGCGCGCTACCGGCCGGGCCGGTGCCGCGGATGATCGCGCGCGTCCTCAACGGCGGGATCTTCTCGCTCTTCGGGGTCGTCCCGCTCATCCTCATCGGCTGGCTCTTCACCGAGGCCGCGGTCACGACCGGGCAGCTCGTGAGCGGTGTCGTCATCGCCCTCGTCGTGTCCGTCCCCTTCGTGTGCCTCGGGATGGGGATCGGCTACTCGCTCACCGCCAAGGCCGCGCTCCCGGTGGTCCAGGTCATCCTCTTCCCGCTGGCGTTCGCCGGTGGGCTGTTCATGCCACCGTTCCTCTTCCCGGACTGGCTCCAGACCATCTCGCAGGCGACACCGACGCGCGCCGGCCGCGACCTCCTCGTCGGGGCGCTCACCGGCGAGGAGGTCTACGCTGCTGCGTGGCCCGTGCTGCTGGCGTGGACCGCGGCCTTCGCGGCGCTCGCCGTGTGGGCGTACCGGCGTGACGAGGGGCGACGATTCCGGTGACGACGAAGGACCAGGCGGGCGCGCCGGGCGCGACGGCGAAGTACGACATCAAGCGCGACCTCAAGGCCGTGTACTCGGCTTCGGCGAAGGACTTCGGGCTCGTCCAGGTGCCGCCCATCGCGTACCTCGCGGTCGACGGTGCCGGTGACCCGAACACGGCACCCGCCTACGCCGAGGCGATCGAGAGCCTCTTCGGCCTGTCCTATGCGGTGAAGTTCGAGAGCAAGAAGACGCTCGGCCGCGACTACGTGGTGGGCCCGCTCGAGGCGCTGTGGCGGGCCGGGGACATGAGCACGTTCGTCACGCGTGACAAGAGCGCGTGGGAGTGGACGGCGATGATCGCGCAGCCTGCGTGGATCACGGCCGAGCTCGTCGACACCGTCCGTGAGCGGGTCGCGGCGACCAAGGACCTGCCGGCCCTGGGTCGGGTCCGCCTCATGACCCTCGACGAGGGCGAGTCGATCCAGATCCTCCATGTCGGCTCCTACGACGACGAGGCGCCGACGCTGCACCGCCTGCACGAGGAGTACATGCCCGCCCACGGGCTGACGTTCGCGGGCGACCACCACGAGGTCTACCTCAGCGACGCGCGCCGCACCGACCCGGCGAGGCTCAAGACGATCCTCCGGCAGCCGGTCGCGACGGCAGAGACGGTCACGGCACGAGCGTGACACCCGCGGCCGCGCACGCGGCGTCCGCGTCGGACACCGCGTCGCCGACGGCCTCGATCGTCTCCTGGGACGCGTCGCCCAGCATCCGCTCGGTCATGAGGCGGGAGGCCGTGTCGAAGAGCCGGAAGGTCTCGTCCGGGGCGACCTGCTTCGCGTCCATGGCGCGCAGGTAGGCGGAGTAGACGGCGCCGTCGTAGTCGTCGCTCGTGGCACCTCGAGCCTCGGCCATGACCGCGTTGAACTCCTCGCACGACGGGGCGACCTCGACGGTCTGCGGGGTGGCGAGCATGCGGTCGCGCGCGTCGGCGAGCTCCTGCAGCTCGCGGGCACGAGCGTCCGCGAGGTCGCCGCCAGAGACGAACGACGTGTCGGCCGGCGCTGCGGTCACGTCCCGCACCGGCTGCGTGAGAGCGCTGCCGGTGTCGTCGGACGAGCACGCCCCGAGGGACAGGGCGAGGCACGTCGCCACGATGGCTGGTGCGGTGCGGGCGCGGTTCATGGGTCTCCGTGCGGTGGGGCCGGTCTCGCGGGAGCCGCACCCGTCTCAGGCTGCGCTGTAGGCAATGTACCGTTCGTGCCACCGCACGGAGATCGTCCGACGCGTCAGAGGGTCAACGTCACGCCCTCGGCCGTGCAGGCACCGGACGCCGCGAAGGTCGCGTCCCGCAGCGCATCGGCGGTCTCCTGCGACTCGTCGCCGAGCGACTTGTCGAGCGCGAGCAACGACACGGCGTCGAAGAGGTCCTCGGTCTCGGCCGGGGCCACCTCCTCGGCGTCCTCGGAGCGGAGGTAGATGGCGTCGAAGGCGTCGCTGTCACCGGCGTCCGTCGCGCGGATGTCGTCCATGAGGGTGTTGAACTCCTCACAGGACGAGGCGATGTCCGTCGATGCGGGGTCGTCCGAGCCGGCGTCGTCGTCGTTCGCGTCGTCGTCCGTCTGGGTCGTCGACGTATCCTCCGAGGAGGACGTGGTGTCGTCCGAGTCGTCGGACGAGCACGCACCCAGCGCCAGCATGAGTCCTGCAGTCAGCGTGACGGTGGCGGCGGTGCGAGCGATCTTCATGGGTCTCCTTGCGATGGAGCCGGCCATCCGAGGATGGCCGGCCGATCCTGACGGGCGACTCGAACGTACCCGCGGGGAGGGCTCGCGGCCTGCTCCGCCGATGGGGACTTCTCTCCCGACTCCGCAGGCGACGCGTGATCAGGACCCGTCGCGGAGATCCTCGAGACGCGCGCTCACGAACGAGATCTCCTCGAAGGTGACCGGGCAGCCGTCGCCCATGGGGGACTGCGCCTCGAAGCCGATCGTCGGCGTCCGGCCACCGGCGTCGAGGGCGAAGGCCCGCACGAGGCGCCACGCGACCCCGTCGGTGGACGCATGGTAGGCGTAGACGTCGTCGACGCGGGAGACCCGCAGGTGCACGGTGCGGCCGTCGACGACGAACGCGTTGGCGTCGTCGGCCACCACGCGGTTGACCACAGAGACGATCATCGGCTCGCGGTCCGGCGAGTACTCGAAGCAGAGCTTGGCCCAGTGCTTCTCGTCGAACCACAGGAGCAGCACGCCGGCGTCGAAGGTCGCCTCGAAGCCCACGGTGACGCGAGCGCTCAGCCGAAAGTCACCCACCGGAGGCTCGCCCAGCAGCGTGACCGCGTTGAGCAGCGTGTGGGAGCTCACCGCGTTCTCCCCGCCCGGGTCGACGAAGATGTCGCTGTGCGGGTCGGCGGTCACCGAGAGCGAGGTGACGCCGGGCGCGACCTGCCAGGAGGAACCCTCCGACGGGGTGAGCGCGAACGGGATCCCGGGCACCTGGACGGTGTCGGTCATGGTGTGTCCTTCCGTGGTGGCAGAGCGGCCGGGACCACGCTATCGAGACGCGGGTCCGGCATCCAGGAGCGAGGTCGGTGTGCCCCTCTCACGCGAGGAGGGTGTCGCCGACAAACCCGCCCTCGGCGCAGCCTGGCGGTATCGCGAAGACGGCCGACCCGATCGGCGTGGTCCACTCGTTGAGGAGGTCGAGCTCGTCGAGTCGACGCTGGAGCGGGACGAACTGGGCGTCGACGTCGGCCTGGAACGCGACGAACAGCAGTCCGGAGCTCGACACCTCGTCTCCCGTGGGCACGCCGTCGTAGTTGTAGCCGCGCCGGAAGATCCGCTGGGAGGTGTCCTCGGAGCGAGCGCGACGCATGTGCGAGAACTCCGGGATGACGGGGAAGCCGATCGCGGTGGTCGCCGCGAAGTCGGGCTCGTCGTGCTCGGCCGTGCCGGTGAGCGGAGCACCGGTGGCGAGGAAGCGACCGGTGGACTGCTCGCGCCCGCCCCGGTCGAGGCGGTCCCACCGGTCGAGGTCCATGCGGATCCGCCGGACGACCATGCTCGTCCCGCCGGCCAGCCACCCGTCCGTGATCCACACGAGGTCCGCGAAGTCCGGGGTGGTCGGCGCGGGATTGACCGTGCCGTCCACCTGGCCGAAGAGGTTGCGCATCGTCGTGCCCGACGTCTCCGACCCGTGGGCCCGCCGGAACCCGGTCTGCACCCAGCGGACCGTCGTGAAGCTCCGTGCGTCCTTGAGGAGCATCCGCTGGGCGTGCGCGACCGTGAACGAGTCGTCCGCGCAGATCTGGACCAGCAGGTCGCCGCCGCACCACGCCTCCTCGAGACGGTCCACGGTGAACGGTGGCAGAGGCTGCAACCACTCGGGCAGCGCCGCGCCGTCCGCGGCCCCTGTGGAGCCGCGCCGGACGAGCTCGGGCCCGAAACCGAACGTCACAGTGAGGCGGGCCGGGACGTGGGCGAGCTCGGGCTCCGAGTCGGCGAGCGCCTCGACACCCTGGGTGAGGCGCGCCGCGTCGTCGGAGAGGACCGTCATCAGTCGGCGGAGCGCCTCCCGGTCGACGTCGGGGCGCAGATCGAGGGCGACGAGGGTCGCGTGCGCCTGCGGAGAGGTCTCGACCCCGGCCTGGTGGGTGCCGTAGAACGGGATCGTGCTCGCCCCGTGCAGAGCCTCCTCGGCGTCGCTCGGGCGCGTGCCGGTGTCGGTGTCGGCCGACTGGGCGAGCGCGTCCGCACCGATCGCGGCGACCGCACCGATACCGGCGACTGCCCCTCCGAAGAGGAGCTGTCGCCGGGACGGGCCGCCGCGACCAGGGCCGACCTCCGGGGTGGGCTGGTCGCTCGACATCACTCGCCCATGTCCATCTCGGTGTCGTCCATGTCGTCCATGTCTGTCTCACCGATGTCCGTCTCGCCCTCCTCGTAGCTCTCGTTCGCTCCCGAGTAGTCCTTGACGGGCGCGGTGAGCTCGACGGTCGACTCGTCGGAGAACGTCAGCGTGAGCGTGACCTCAGCGCCCGGCACGAGCGGCTCGACGAGGTCCATGAGCATGATGTGGTTCCCGCCCGGCTCGAGGAGCATCTCGCCACCGGCGGGGATGGTGAACCCGCCGTCCTTCTCGCGCATGACCATCTCGCCGCTCTCGTCCTCCACCGTCTCGTGGAGCTCGACCATCGTCGAGGCGGACGTCGTCACCGAGGTGACGGTGACGTCCTGCGTGCCGGAGTTCGTCAGGTCACCGAAGGCGGCGGACATGCCGCTCTCGGCCGCCTTGACCCAGGCGTCCTCGATCGTCACGGACTCGGCCGCGGTGCTCGACGAGTCGGCGGACGAGGCGGTCGTGGGCGACGTGGTGGGCTGGTCGGAGGCCGTGTCGGAGCCGGCGCACCCGGTCAGGGCGAGGAGGACGGCGGCGGCGAGAGCGACGGAGGGCGTGGCCAGTCGTGCAGTCATGAGGGATTCCTTCGGGAGAGCGGAGAGTGGGCGTGCAGGCGTCGGGGACGCGACGGCGCTGAGCACGGTCGGGCGGCGGATCACGCGGGACCGTCGCTCGGCGTGATGCTGGTGGCGGTGCTGGAAGCGGCCGTGCGACGCCGCGTGAGGCGTGACGACACCCAGAAGAGGCTCGTCGCGACGAGCGCACCTGTTGCACCGACGAGGACAGGACGCAGCCACGACGGTGACGTCGACGAGTCGGCTGGAGTGCCGGCGGCGTCCTGGTCCGGTGCCTCGGCTGCAGGCGGTGCCGACGGCGCTGGTTCGGGTGCCGCGGTGGGTTCGGAGGGTGCTGATGGCTCGACTTCCGTGGCGTCCCCGATGGTGAAGGGGACCAGCCCGGAGATCGGGTGCCCGTCGGAGGAGACGACCCGCCAGCGGATCTCGTACGACCCGTCGGGGACGTCGTCGGCCAGAGGGACGACGACGGCTGAGCCCTCGAGCGTCGGGTCACCGGCTGTCCAGGTGGTGCCGTCGGTGTCGGCGACGATGACGGCGGGGCCGATGGTGAGGATCTCGTCGGAGAAGCTCAGGGTCACGTGCGTGGGTGCGACGTCGAGGTGCTCGTCGGTTCCGGGGGAGGAGTCGAGGAGCTCGTCGTGCGCGGCGGCTGCCGTGGCGCCGGCGGTGACGAGGAGCGCGAGGAGCGCCCCCGTCCCGGCCGTGCGCAGGGCAGCACGAAGAGACAGAGCAGTCATGCAGGTACGACCTTCGAGGGAAGGTCTGCGCAGGGCGCGATCAGGCCGGGTGCGCAGACGCGTCAGGCAGCACCGCCGGGGCCGGGCGCGACGATCGAGGCCCGGGGGCGTGTGCTGTGAGGACTCAGACCAGCGACAGTGCTGGCGGACCTCGACGGACCACGCCTGAGGAGACGACCGACCGGAGGACCGGGATCCAGACCCCTGAGGTGCTCGTCAGTGCGGTGCGCGGGTGCGTGGGCAGCGTGACGACGTGGACGACCGGCGGGAGGAGGAAGGCGATGACCCGGCTGGAGAGGTGCGTGAGGCGGGCGAGGACGGCCTCGCCGCGGTGCAGCACGACGACCGTCACGAGCCCCGCGAGGGCGTGCGCGAGCCACATCCATCCGTCGCTGTGTCCGGTGTGCGCGGCGGTGGACCCGCCCGCGGACATGACCATGAGCGCCGGCTGCGCGCCGTGGGCCGCGTGCAAGCCGGCGTCCCCGACAGCGTGCACCGATGCTGAGCCCGATGTCCCGAGGACGAAGAGGGTGTGGAAGAGGAGCTGGCTCAGTGCGACCGAGCCGGAGAGCCGCAGCCACGACCGGCGCAGTCCCGCGAGGGCTACGCTCGCCGACGTCGCGAGGACGAGGGGCACGACGATGCCGAGGACGCCCGGCACCTGGCCGCCGGCAAGGACGTGCGAGAGGAGCGCGACGAACGTCGAGAAGACAGCGGCGCTGACACCGCGCGTCGCACGGGCCGATCGAGACGCCGGGGAGCGCGGTGCTACCACGCTGCGACCCGGACTGATCATGACCTAGATCCTAGGCGACGGTGCTGGGTCTGCTGGGCCTGACGGGCTATCGAGATCTGCCGGGGGGAGGTGGCGCGCCTGCTCTCGTGCGCGGACTTCTTCGAGGGTGGGGAACCACCCGAGCTTGCGGAGCGCTGCCACGCGTTCGTCCACAGACATGCCCTCGTACGGCGACGGGCGCTTGCGGCCGGCCCAGGGTCCACGGCCGCGAGGGCCTGCCAGGTCGGCGAGGTGATCGAAGAACTGCGTCCTGATGACATCCAGGTCTGAGGAACGCGCCACCTCGCGTGATCGACCCATGTCCTGGTAGTAGACGACGTACGAATCGTCTTCTTCGGTGAGGATGAGGATCTCGCTGCTGAGTCCTTGCCGTATCCCTCAGATGGCGAAGTCCATGCCCGGTTGGTAGCCAAGCTGGATCGTCTCTTGGTTGAGGGCCTGCAGCTGTGAAGAAGCGGTAATAGAATCGTCAACCACGACGTGCCTCTCTGCACTAGATCAGAGTTTCGACCAGGACCCATGCGGGTACTGAGCCGGCGAAGCTCAAGACGAGCCTGCGGCAGCGGGTCAGGGCGACACAGGAGGGCGTGAGTGAACGAGCTTGGGCGAACCGATGTCTCTGGGTCTCGGACTGCGCCCCCGTGTCACTCGATCGCGAATGCCGCGGGGTCAGTCCGGCGACCGTCGTTCCAGCGCGCGATCATGTCCTGGATGGTCAGTGCCGAGACGCCGAACAGCACCGTGCCGTCGCGGCCGATGAGGACCTGCCCGCCACCTCGTCCAGACTGTCCGAAATAGAACCCGTCGATCTCGGGTACCTCGCGAAGGCTCTCCAGGGCTTCCTCGTAGGGATACCGCAGATATGCGCTCGCACGCCTGGCACCCTCCCGACCGTCGATCGTCATGCGGTGTCCTTCCGTGTCCAGATTGCAGCATCCCAGTGCAGAGCGCCCATGTTAGGCGGCCAGCCTGAGATCGTTCCCGTCTGGCCGTCGACTGCAACGACTCTGCTACCGTCGAAGTACGCGTTGAACCAGTGCCCGGGTATGCCGGGCGCGCGGTCGATCCCGATGACAGCGTGCGATCCCGCGCCTCCGGCCCTGAGAGCATCGGCGATCTCGTCCGGCGACATCTTCACCTGGGGTACACCTGTGAACGCTTCCATCTCGGAGACCCGCAGGGTTCCAAGGTCTGCCTCGCCCACCGGACCGCCGCCGAGGCGGCTGCGGACCGCGAGGGTGCAGTTCCCGCAGTTGATCGAGTGGGGGCCGTCGGGATCCTTGATGTAGCCAGGGTTGACATCCCCCAGCCATGCCTGGATCTCATCGAGCGACTGCGGCCGAGCGGCCGGGCCGATGGTGGAGTCTGCGGGTGCGGCTGCCTTCGGGGAGTCCGCCACCTGAGTCTTCGGCTTGCCGATACGCAGGTTCTCGGCGAGGTCGTCGATGGCTTTCTTCAGGGCAAGGACGAGCTCTTTGAGCGCCTTCGCCGAGGACGTGACGTCGAAGACGGACCGGCCCACGCGTGTCGTCAGCGACGCCACCCGGGTGGTGATCTGCTCGATGACCCACGGGGTGGCCAGGCCGACGGTCAGGGCAATCTCTGCAGCCCAGGAGATGATCGCGCCCGCGAGCTCGGCGAGGGTGTCGCGGACGAGGTCGTGGACGATCTGCACGACCATGCCGCACGTGCGCAGGCTCGATGCGACCGACGCCGACGACCCGGAGACGGCACGCAGGTGCATCGTCATGTCTCGGGCATAGAGCGTGTAGGCCGCGAGACTCGCACCGCTCATGAGCTCGAGGTCGGTCTGGGTGACGTGCTCGAGGTCCGAGGCCGAGGTGTCCAGCTGGGCGGCGATGTTGTCCCACGTCGCCGCGAAGCCGGCCACCGCGTTCGCATCCCCGGTGAGGTCGTTCAGCCACCCCTTGAGCGGTTCCAGGTGCTCCATCACCCAGCCCAGGCCCGCGCCGATCAGCGTGCCGAGCGGGTCGGAGACCGCCGCCAGGGTGTCCAGCGCCGTCCCGACGCCGGCCAGGCCAGCGGCAAGCCAGTCCTCGTTGTCCAGGGCGGTCGCGAGATCGTTCACCGACTCGATGAGCAACGTCCCGGCGAGGGCCGACGACTCGGTGGGCGGTGCCACCAGCGCATTCATCGTCACGGGGTGACCATCCCGGACAACCTGAGCGAGACAGCGTCGTCGGCTGCTCCGAAGTCGCGGGCCATGCCCCGCACGCCCTCGGCCATCGCGTCGAGCGTCTGCGCTGCCGCGAGGACGGCGCCCGCGGTGGCTGTCTCCGCGTCGTTGACGAACACGGGCAGGAACGAGCACAGGACCCCGAACGCCCCACCGTCGAGATCGACGTGACTCGCGGCGTCGGCGGCCAGCGCGACATCGTCGGCGACCGACTGGACGTGCGCCGCGTGGTTGAACAGCGTGTCGAGAGAGACCTCGTACTCTGCGCCGGCGCTCACCGCGTGCGGGCGTCGAGCTCGGTGCGCAGGTGCGCGGTGTACTGCGAGCCCTCGCCGAACTCGGCATCCGCCACCCGCAGCGCCTGCTGTGCGGCGTCACGGGATGCCGCCCGGACGGTGTCCTGGATAAGCTCGGCCAACCGGTCAGGACCCAGGTCGAGGGCGTCGTCGGTCAGCCGGAGCGACGCGAGGACTCCGGTCGCGTCCACCTGGACGGTCACCTCGCCCCGGCGACTGCTCGCGGTCCCGCGGACCTGGTCGATCTCCTGCCGTGCACGCACAGCCCTCGCGGCTCGCTCCTGCGCCATCTCGATGTCACGTTCGATCTTGGCCAGCGCCGCGTCTGGGTCGTGGAAGGCAGTCACAGCGATGACCTTAGGGCGATCGATCCGGCCGGTCTACGGGGAGAAGTCCCCGGTCACGGGCTTGCTGAAGGGGCTTCGTCCGGTTGATGACGACGAAGGGCCCGGACCGTGTGCACGGTCCGGGCCCAGCGCGCACGGCCTGTGCGCGTCGTCTGCCGCGATCAGCCGACGCGGATGAACGTGGGGTTCGACTGCCAGATCTCGCGGAACTGGATGGTCTTCCCTGGACGCGGCGAGTCGATCTGGGTGTTGCCGCCCGCGTAGATGGCGATGTGGCCGGGGGAGTAGATGAGGTCGCCGGGCTGGGCGTCGGCGCGGGAGACGACCGTGCCGACTCCGGCCTGCGCGCTGGACGTGCGCGGGAGGGAGATGCCGACCTGGGCGAACACATACGACGTGAAGCCGGAGCAGTCGAAGCCCGAGGTCGTCGTGCCACCGGAGGCGTACGGGATGCCGACGAGCTTGCTGGCCGCGTCGATGATCGAGCTGCCGTTCGCCGACGCGGGCGCCGCGGCGGGCGTCGCCTCGACGACGGGTGCGGCTTCCTCGACGGTCGTCGCGCCGACTGCGACGCGCTCGGCGGAGCGCGACGTGGTCGCGCGGGCGGGAGCGGGCTCCGGCTCGGGCTCGACGACGGGCTCAGGCTCCGGGGCGGGTGTGACGGTGATGCTCGTCAGCTCGACGGACCAGGAGGCGTCGACTGCGGTCGTCACGGCCGGCGCGGTCTCGAGGGCGGCGCGTGCCTGCGTGGTGAGCGCGTCGAGGTCGACGGTGCTCGTCGCGGTCGACACGGGTGCGGCGCTCGCGGGGGCGGCGCCCATGAGGGAGACGAGGAGACCCGAGGACGCGGCGGCGAGGGCGGTGCGTCGGCCGATGACGCTCGCGTTGGTGCTCGCGCTCGCTGCGAGGTCGGTCAGAGGGGTGCGTGCCCGCTGGTCAGAGCGGTGCTGGGCAGGGCGCGGTCGTACAGACATGTCTCTCCATGACGCCTACGAGGTTAGCTGTCGGGTTCGGGCTGGAGAACAGCGCCCGGCCGCCGGATCGAGTCCGCGCGGCTTCACCCCGAGAGCACTGCGAGCAGTGCCCAGTTCTGGGTCCCCCATCCCTGCCAGGGTGTCGTCGATGGCTCGGGGCGGTGGCAGGACTAGACGTCCGCTCGAGCACCTCACGTGGCGGTCGCCGTGTGAAGCACTCCGAACATATGTCGCCTACCGCGGGTATGTCACGGGGAGGTCACGGGTGAAGTCGCTCAGGAGCGGGTGAAGTCCGGGTGGAAACGGTCCGCGAGCCCGTGCGTCGCGCCGACGGACGACCGGATGACCTGGTACATCGCGTGGTCCTGCCAGCGACCCGCGATCTCGATGTACTCGGGTGCCGTGCCGATGCGGACGAACCCGTTGCGCTGGAGGACTCGCTGCGACGCGCCGTTGTGGAGGAGCGTCACGCCCTGCACGCGGTGCAGCCCCAGCTCGTCGAACGCGACCCGCACCGCGTCGCCGACGGCTGCGGTCGCCAGACCGCGCCCGTTCGCGTGCTCGCTCACCCAGTAGCCGACGTTGCACGACTGGAAGGCACCGTGGACGATCCCGTCGAGCGTGATCCGCCCGACGACCTCACCCGCCTCGTCGAGGACGACGCGCGGCATGCACGTCCCGTTCGCGTGCTGCTCGAGCACTGCACCGAGGACGAGGGCCTGCCCGCGCTCCGTGAAGTACGCGTCCGGCCGCACCGGCTCCCACGGCGCGAGGAACTCCCGGTTCCGGGTGAGCAGGGCCGCGAGCGGGGCGGCGTCGGCGAGCGTGACCAGACGAGTAGGGGGAGCGCTGACGCGTGCGCGCGTCATGAGACGCGGCCCAGGGCGATCGCCGCGTACATGAGTGCGGCCACCGTCTCGCCGTCCGTGATGGTCCCGTCCTGGACGAGTCCCATGACCTCGGACCAGGGCACCGTCCGTGTGCCCGTGATGCCTTCGGCCGCCTGCTCGGCCGCCTCGTCCGCCGTGCGCAGACCGCGCGCGAGGAAGACGTGCTCGATCGCGTCGCACACGCCGTTGAGAGCGAACATCGTGCCGACGCGCTGCCAGGACGTCGCAGCCAGGCCCGTCTCCTCGCGGAGCTCGCGCTGCGCGGCGAGCACGAGGTCCTCGCCGTCGGACCCACCGGCAGGCACCTCGAGCGAGAGCGTTCCCGTCGCGTAGCGCGCGACCTCGACGAGGACCACCTCGTCGTCGTCCGTCAGCGGGACGACGAACACGGCGGGGTGGCGGACCTCGACCACGCCGTAGATGCCCGGGGTGCCGTCCGGACCGTCGACGGCGTCCTCACGAACCCGGATCCAGGGGTTCTCGTAGACGACGGTCGACTCGCGGGTGGTCCAAGGATTCATCACGCCAGTCTCGCAGAGGGCCTCGGCACCGAGGACGCCCGTGTGAGACGCTGGGACCAGAGCCCTGAGGGCTCCCGGACGAGCGGTGCCGTACCCGGTGTGCGACAAGACGGCGCCTTGGAGGCAGTGATGTCCTGGTTCATCCTTGTCGTGTCCGGAGTCCTCGAAGCCGTGTGGGCCACCGCTCTCGGGAAGTCCGAGGGGTTCAGTCGCCTGGGCCCGTCGATCGTCTTCGCCATCGCCCTCGTCCTGAGCATGGGTGGCCTCGCCTACGCGATGCGCGAGCTGCCCGTCGGTACGTCGTACGCCGTGTGGGTCGGGATCGGCGCCGTCCTCACCGTCTCCTACGCCATGGCCACGGGCACCGAGACCGTGTCCCTCGTGAAGATCCTCCTCGTGCTCGGCATCGTCGGCTGCGTCATCGGCCTGAAGCTCCTCCACTGACGGGCTGTCGGCCCCTCCGGACCCCGGCCCCGCAGGTGGGGGGTCAGAAATTGAGTTGCACCCTCGGCCTAGGGTGGACGACGTGAAGCCCCTGACCGAAGCTGAGATCCGCCGGTCCGTCGTCAACGGCTCCCGCAAGGACGCCGCGAGCATCGTCCTCCCTGCGAGCCTCCCCGACCTCGACTGGGACACCCTCGACTACCTCTCGTGGCGCGACCCGAGAGCCCCGCAGCGGGGATACATCGTCGGGTGGCGCGACGACCGACCCGTCGGGGTGATCCTGCGCAAGGCGGACTCCTCCGGGGTCCGTCCGCGGTCGTCGTTGTGCCAGCTGTGCCAGTCGTTGCACAGCACGGACGACGTGTCGCTGTTCTCTGCGCGGCGCGCGGGCCAGGCCGGCCGGGACTTCAACACGGTCGGCACGCTGATCTGCAGCGACCTCGTGTGCTCCACGAACGTCCGGGTCCTGCCCCCGCCGGAACCGCTGCGCCCCGACCCGCAGGCTGTCGTCGCCGACCGCATCGCCGGGCTCGTCCTGCGCACCGACGCGTTCTTCGACTCGGTGCTCCGCGGATGAGCCCCGAGACACGGGCGGGCGCGAGCGCCCCGGCCGGCATCACGCCGGTGACGTTGACGGGCCGACGCGTCGTGCTCGAGCCCTTGCGCCACGAGCACCACGACGGTCTCGTCGCGGCCGCACGTGACGGCGAGCTGTGGCGCCTCTGGTACACCTCGGTCCCGACTCCGGAGGAGATGGCGGGGGAGATCGACCGCCGCCTCGCGCTCCAGGAGTCGGGCTCGATGCTGCCGTTCACGACGCGCCTGATCGACCCTGGGACGGGCGAGCCCGGCCGCGTCATCGGCATGACCACCTACATGAACATCGACGCCGCCACCCCGCGCGTCGAGATCGGCTCGACGTGGAACGCCGCCTCCGTCCACGGCACCGGGACCAACGTCGAGTCCAAGCTCCTCCTGCTCGCGCACGCGTTCGAGACCCTCGGCTGCCCGGCGGTCGAGTTCCGCACGCACTGGCTCAACCACCAGTCCCGCGAGGCGATCGCGCGCCTCGGCGCGAAGCAGGACGGCGTGCTGCGCAGCCACACCCGCAGCCGGGACGGCCTGCTCCGGGACACGGTCGTGTTCTCGATCCTCGAGCACGAGTGGCCGATGGTGCGCCAGGGCCTGGAGCACCGGTTGGCCCGACGCGCGCCGCTCGGGTAGCAGCTCGAGGCGCGCGGCGCGGCTACCGCCCCGCCGTGCGCAGCCGGAGCGAGTTCCCGACGACGAGCACCGAGCTGGCGGCCATCGCGGCGCCCGCGATCATCGGGTTGAGCAGCCCGGCTGCAGCGAGCGGGATGGCGGCGACGTTGTAGGCGAAGGCCCAGAAGAGGTTCTGCTTGATGACGCGCAGCGTCTGGCGGGACAGCCGGATCGCGGTGGCGGCGCTGCGGAGGTCGCCGCGGACGAGCGTGATGTCGCTCGCCTCGATCGCGACGTCCGTCCCGGTACCCATCGCGAGCCCGAGGTCGGCGGCGGCGAGCGCTGCGGCGTCGTTGACGCCGTCACCCACCATCGCGACCGTGGCGCCCTCGGCGCGCAACCGGTCGACGACCTCGACCTTCTCGTGCGGCAGCACGTGGGCGATGACGTCGGCCGGGTCGATGCCGACGGCTGCGGCGGCCACGCGGGCCGCACCGGCGTTGTCGCCCGTGAGCAGCACGGGCCGCAGACCCAGCGCGGTGAGCTGCGCGACGGCCTCGGCCGACGTGTCCTTGACCGGGTCCCGCAGCACCACGACCCCGCGCGCCGCGCCGTTCCACGCGACGACGACGGCCGTCGCACCGGAGTCCTCCGCCTGCGCGAACGCGTCGACGAGGTGCGTGGTCGACGGGTCGGTGGCGTCGAACGCGACGCCTTCCTCGGCGAGCCAGGTGGGTCGACCGACGAGGACGCGGGAGGACATCCCGAGCCCGGAGTGCGCCACCCGCACGACGCCGGAGACGCCGCCGCCGGGCGCGCTGCGGAAGTCGAGGACCTGGTCGGAGCCGATGACGATGCCGTCGTCACCGGTCTCGACGGTGTCGTCTGGCGCAGCGACGTCGTCCGCCGCCGCCGCGTCGGCAGCTGCCGCGGCGATCGCCTGCGCGATCGGGTGCTCGCTCAGCGTCTCGAGCGCTCCGGCGAGCCGGAGCGTCTGCGGGTCTCCGACGACGGCCTCGACGGCCATCCGGCCCTGCGTGACCGTCCCGGTCTTGTCGAGCACGATGGTGTCGACGCGCCGGGTCGACTCGAGGATCTCCGGGCCCTTGATGAGGACGCCGAGCTGTGCGCCGCGGCCGGTGCCGACGAGCAGCGCGGTGGGTGTGGCGAGGCCGAGGGCGCAGGGGCACGCGATGATGAGGACGGCGACGGCCGCGGTGAACGCGGCCTCGGCCGAGGGGCCCCACACCATCCAGCCGGCGAAGGTGCCGAGGGCGATGACGAAGACGATGGGCACGAACACCGCGGAGATGCGGTCGGCGAGCCGCTGGACGGGCGCCTTGCCGGTCTGGGCGCGCGCGACGAGCCGGCCGATCTGCGCGAGGGTGGTCTCTTCGCCGACGCGCGTCGCGCGGACGACGAGGTGGCCCGAGGTGTTGACGGTCGCGCCGGTGACGGGGTCGCCGGGACCGACCTCGACGGGGACCGGCTCGCCGGTGAGGAGCGAGGCGTCGATGGCGCTCGTTCCCTCGACGACGACGCCGTCCGTGGCGAGCTTCTCGCCGGGCTTGACGGTGAAGAGGTCGTCCACCAGCAGGGACGCGATGGGGACGGTGCGCTCGACGCGTCGGCCGCCCTCGTCGGCCACGAGGGTGGCGTCCTTGGCGCCGAGGTCGAGCAGCGAGCGGAGCGCGTCACCGGCGCGACGCCGGGAGCGGTGCTCGGCGTACCGGCCGGCGAGGAGGAAGGCGGTGACGACGGCGGCGACCTCGAAGTAGAGCTCGGGTGCGTCGCCCATCCCCATCCCGGACATGCCCGGTTCCTCGATCGCACCGGCGCCCCCGAAGAGCAGTGCCCACAGGGACCACGTCGTGGCGGCGACGACCCCGACGGACACGAGCGTGTCCATCGTCGAGGCGCCGTGGCGGGCAGCGCGGAACGCTGCCCGGTGGAACGGGAACGCCGCCCAGGTGACGACGGGCAGGGTGAGGGCTGCGACGACCCACTGCCACCCGGGGAAGTGCAGTGCGGAGATCATCGACACTGCGACGACGGGGACGGCGAGCGTGCCGGCGACGACGAGCCGGCGTCGCAGGTAGGTGCCCCGGTCGGGGGTGGGGGCGGACGTGTCCTCGTCCTCGACCATGACGTGTCCCTCGGCCATCGAGTGACCGGAGAGCGCCATCTCGGTGAGCGAGTGGTCGTCGTGGCGGGATCCGGTGTGGTCGGGGTCAGCGTGCTCGGGGCGGTCCGGTCCGGTCGCGCGTGGTTCGCGTCGGCCGGTGACGCGCGCCCCGTACCCGGCCTTCTCGACAGCGGCGACGAGGTCGTGGTCGCCGACCGTGCCGTGCACGGTGACGTGTGCCGACTCGAGCGGGAGGTTGACCGTCGCCTCGACGCCCGGCACCTGGTTGAGCCTCTTCTCCACGCGGGCGACGCACGACGCGCAGGTCATGCCCTCGATCGCGAGGTCGATCTCGGTGGGGGCCGGCGGCGTGCCGGCGGTGGTCTCCTGGTTGCTCACGAGTGCTCCTGGTGTGCGCGACGGACCGTGGGTGGTCTTCTCTCAACACCATACCCCCATGGGGTATTCCGTCAAGGAGGTGGAGGTGCCGTCTCGCCGGCCGAGCAGCCGCCCGCGCTCAGATCTGTCGTGCCCGCTCAGGGGAGCGGGTGCTGCGCGCGGTACTCCTCCTGGTGCTTGTGCTGCTCGGCCGCCTGCGTGGCGAGTCCTTCGGTGTCGACCTCGATGCGGCTCGCCTCGTAGCCCGCCTCGATGATCGCTGCCCGCAGCGCGGACTCGTCGAGGGTCTCGTGGGAGAGGACCGTGACCTCGGAGATGCCGTCCTTGTGCAGCTCGACGCTCACGCGCTCGACCCCGTCGACAGTGCCGAGCTCGTTGGTCACCGCCGAGACGCAGTGGCCGCACGTCATTCCGCTGACGTCGAGGGTGGTGATGACAGGCATGATGACTCCTTGGGTGTTCCGTGGATCGTGCGTGCCGTGCGCCGGGCTGCCGTCCCGGATCCTTCTACCTTCTCAGGTGTTTCAGCTCCTGACGAGGCGAGCGATCGCGTCTGCCGCCTCGCGGACCTTCTCCTGTCCTTCCTCGTCAGAGGACTGGGCAGCCTCGACCACGCAGTGGCCGAGGTGGTCCTCGACGAGGCCGATGCTCACCGCCTGGAGCGCCTTGGTGACTGCCGCGATCTGGGTGAGGACGTCGATGCAGTAGGTGTCCTCGTCGACCATGCGGGCGATCCCGCGCACCTGACCCTCGACGCGGCGCAGCCGTTTGAGATAGTCGTCCTTCGTCCCGCTGTACCCGGCCATCGCCTCTCCTCCTGGTCGTCGTGCTCCTCTGCCTACGGTACCCCTGCCGGGTATCCAGCGCAGGGTTCAGGGGTCGCGCGGTGGGGAGCAGCCGGGTGGCGTAGCGTGACCGGTGTGAAGACGCTCGCCGCATACTTCGGCCTCTCGAACGACGGGACGCGGGTCAGCGCGTCGACCTCGATCGCGATCTCCCTCATCCTCTCCCTCGCCGTGAGCCTCCTGCTGCGCGTCCTCTTCCCTGGGTTCAGCCCCGTGGTCCGGCTCGTCCTGTGGGCGATCGCGATGTTCGTCATCTTCCGGTGGGCGGCCGCGAACGCGCAGCGACAGGACCGTCGACCGCGCTAGCCGCCCCGGGATCGTTGCCGGACCGTGTCGAAAACCCGTGGTGGGACGCCGTTTCTGACCAGTAGAGTTCAGCGGCCGTCGCGCGTGCGACGACCCTCGAACTTGAACAGAAGGACACTCATGCGTGCTCACACCCGTTCCCTCGGCGTCGTCGTCGCCCTCGCGGCGGCCCTCGCCCTCTCCGGCTGCTCCGCGGTCGACGACATCATGGGCAGCGACGAGCCCGAGCGCGACGACAGCGGCGAGATCGTCGAGGCGACCGAGGCCGACGTCTTCTCCGTCCTCGTCGGCGACTGCGTGAACTCCGCGGACCTCTTCGGGATGGTCGAGACGATCCCCACGATCCCGTGCGGCGAGCCGCACGACAGCGAGGCCTACGCCGTCACGGAGATGCCCGAGGGTGACTACCCCGGCACGGACGCCGTCGACACCGCGGCCGACGAGTTCTGCTACGCCGAGTTCGCCGCCTTCGTCGGTATGTCCTACGAGGAGTCGACTCTCGACTACTTCCCCCTGACGCCGACCGAGGAGGGCTGGAACTCGGTCGACGACCGTCAGCTCCTGTGCTTCGTCGCCGACCCTGAGGGTGGCGTCGTCGGGACGCTCGCGGGCGCTGCACGCTGATCGAGCACTGAACCCAGCATCATCGAGGCCCGACCTGCGTGCACGAGCGCTGCAGGTCGGGCCTCTGCGTCAGCCCAGTAGTCAGCGCCGCGCGGAGGCCGCGGCTCGGGCGGCGCCCGGCAGCGCGTCGAGGATCCGCCCGACGGCGACGTCGTCGTGCGCTGCGGAGAGGAACCACGCCTCGAACACGGACGGCGGGAGGTTGACCCCGGCGTCGAGCATCGCGTGGAAGAAGGGCGGGTACCGGAAGGTGTCGGACGCCTGGACCTGCGCGTACGTGTGCACGCCCGATGCCGCGGCCTCCTCGCCGAACATCACGGAGAAGAGGTTTCCGGAGTACTGGACGCGGTGGGCCACGCCCTCGGCGGCGAGCGCCTCGGAGACGGCGGTACCGAGCTGGGTCGCGACGGCGTCGACCCGCGCGTAGACGGCCGCGTCGGCGGCACGCAGCGTGGCGAGACCTGCGGCGACGGCGACGGGGTTCCCGGAGAGCGTGCCCGCCTGGTAGACGGGCCCGAGCGGCGCGAGCTGGTCCATGAGCGTGGCGGGTCCGCCGATCGCCGCGACGGGCATGCCGCCGCCGACGACCTTGCCGAACGTGAAGAGGTCGGGCGTGAAGGACGAGCCGAGGACCGTGTTCTCGTAGCCCCACCACCCCGACGCGCTGACGCGGAACCCGGTGAGCACCTCGTCGAGGACGAGCAGCGCGCCGTGCGCCGACGTGATCCGTCTCAGCCCGGCGTTGAATCCCGGAGCGGGCGGGACGATCCCCATGTTCGCGGGGGCGGCCTCGGTGATGACGGCAGCGATTTCGGTGCCGCGCTCGGCGAACGCAGCCTCGACCGCGTCGAGGTCGTTGTACGGGAGGACGAGGGTCTCGCCGGCGGTCGCCTCGGTCACGCCGGCCGAGCCGGGGAGCGCCTGCGTCGCGACACCGGAGCCCGCCTCCGCGAGGAGGGAGTCGACGTGCCCGTGATAGCAGCCGGCGAACTTGATGATGAGCGGTCGGCCCGTCGCGCCGCGCGCGAGACGCACGGCGGTCATCGTCGCCTCGGTGCCCGTGGAGACGAGTCGGACGCGCTCCGCCGCGGGGACGCGGCGGCGGATCTCCTCGGCGAGCTCGACCTCGCCGACGGTCGGGGCTCCGAAGGACAGGCCGCGTGCGGCCGAATCCTGGACCGCCGCGACGACAGCCGGGTGCGCGTGCCCGAGCAGCGCCGGGCCCCACGAGCACACGAGGTCGACGTACTCGTTCCCGGCGACGTCGGTGATGTACGGGCCGGAGGCCGACGCGATGAAGCGGGGGTCGCCGCCGACGGAGCGGTACGCCCGGACGGGCGAGTTCACCCCGCCGGGCAGCACGCCCTGTGCGCGCTCGAAGGCTGAGTGGTTCGCTGCGTCGTCGTGCATGGCCGTCCGTTCGTGGGTTTCGGGGAAGCGGTTGCGGCCGCGCGGGGTGGGTGCGCGGACCGAGGGGAGGGGCTACTTGATCCAGCCGGCGAGCTCGACCGCCCAGTAGGTGAGGACGAGGTCGGCGCCGGCGCGCTTGATGCTCACGATCGACTCCTCGATCGCGGCGCGACGGTTGATCCAGCCGTTCGCGGCGGCGGCCTCGATCATCGCGTACTCGCCAGACACCTGGTACGCGGCGACGGGCACGTTGGACGTCTGGGCGACGTCCGCGAGCACGTCGAGGTAGCTCATGGCCGGCTTGACCATGATGATGTCGGCGCCCTCGAGGAGGTCGATGTCCGACTCGCGGGAACCCTCACGACGGTTGGCGGGGTCGAGCTGGTACGTGCGGCGGTCGCCCTCGAGCGTCGACTCGACGGCCTCGCGGAACGGACCGTAGAACGCCGAGGCGTACTTGGCCGAGTAGGCGAGGATCGCGGTGTCGGGGAAGCCGGCGCCGCCGTTCGCGGTCGACGAGTCGAGGGCGCTGCGCACCGCGAAGACCTGGCCGTCCATCATCCCGGAGAGGCCGAGCACCTCGGCGCCGGCCTGTGCCTGGGCGATCGCCATGGCCTCGTAGCGGCGCAGGGTCGCGTCGTTGTCGACCCCGCCGCGGGAGTCGAGCACACCGCAGTGGCCGTGGTCGGTGAACTCGTCGAGGCACAGGTCCGCCATGACGACGAGCCGCCCTGCCGCTGCCTCGACGGCGATGCGGATGCCGACGTTGAGGATGCCGTCCGGGTCGTCGGCGCCGGAGCCCGTCGCGTCACGCGTGGTGGGGACGCCGAAGAGCATGACACCACCGATGCCCGCCTCGGCCGCCTCACGGACCGCCGCGGCGAGGGACTCCTCGCTGTGGTGGAGGACGCCCGGCATCGAGCTGATCTCCACCGGCTGCGTCGCGCCCTCCTTGATGAACAGGGGCAGCACGAGGTCACGCGCGTGCAGGCGGGTCTCGGACACGAGGGCGCGCAGCGCGGGGGTGGTGCGCAGGCGGCGGGGGCGGGTCACTGGTCCTCCGGGAGGGTGGTGTGCAGGGGCGGCATGGTGGGGAGAAGGTCGGCTGCATCGATTATCGCGCTGAAGAGCGCGTCGTCGGTCGCACCCGAGGCAACAGCGGCGACCCGCTGCCCTGTTCCCTCGGCGGCCCGACGTGTCGGCTGGCCGATCGCGACGGCCAGCACGTCAGGCCGCGGACCGAGCTGCCGGGCCACCTCGCGGGCGACGCTCCCGGACGTGAGGACGACGAGGTGGATGCGCCCTGCGGTCCAGTCCGCGACGACCCCCGGCGGTGCCGGGTGCGAGACCGTGCGGTAGGCCGTGATCCGGACCGGCGTGTAGCCGCGCTCGGCGAGGCCGTGCTCGAGGGTCGGCTCCGCGAGGTCGCCGAGGGGGAGGAGGACACGGGAGGTGCTGGTGGAGGCGTGCGGGCCGGAGCCGGAGCTGGTCCGGGTGCTGGGTGTCGGCACCTGCGCGACCGGCCACTCGGCGAGCATCCCGACGGCGGAGTTCTCGGCGGCGACGAGCTCGGGCTCGACCCCGGCGCGCCGGAGCGCGCGAGCGGTCGCAGGCCCGACGGCAGCCCACCGGACGGGCCACCCGCTCAGCGAGCCCGCGCGGTGGGCGGGAGCTGCGCTGTCGTCTCCGGTGCTGCTGCTACCGCTGCCGTCGTCGAGCTCGGGCACCTGTCCCGAGATCGGGCCTTCAACCGCCCGAGGTCGAGACGAGAGCCCGAGGCCGGCGGGCGCGTCCGCGGGCGCGTCGGTGGGGGGCGGGCCTGCGGGGGCTCCGGACGGTCGGGACGGCGCGAGCGAGGCTGCGGCGACGAGGGCCGAGACGGCGTTGACGCTCGTGATCGCGACCCATCCGTATGCACCGGCCCTCAGCGCCTCGACCGCGTCGTGCACCGCGGCGAGGTCGGGGCCGTCCGCGTCGGCCCGGGAGATGAGCGGTGCGACGATGGCTGTCCCTCCAGCCGCCTCGATCCGGGCGGCCAGGCCCTCACCGCGCCCTGGCGCCCGGGGGATGAGCACCCGCACGCCGTCCAGACGGGAGGTCGGGCTCGAAGAGATCACGCCCCAGTCTCCCCCGCACAGCCCCCACGGTCACATCGCCGACCCTGCCGACCACGGCGGGGCAGTCGTGACCTGCGGGGCATTGTCCCCGCGCGGAGTGGGGGAGATGCTGGTCTCGAACAGTCGTGCCGTGCGAGCGAGCGCTCGCCTCCGGCTGGTTACACCGGCGACACATTGCGGTGGTTCTCTGGCGTGAGCCGGTGGCCACGAGGTCGTCGGGAGCGTCACGAGGGCGGGAGGTGCTCGCATGGACCTGGTGATCGACTCGCTGCGCGTCGCGCACGGTCGCGCGGACCTCGCGCTCGCCGACGGCGAGACGTTCCTCGGCGGCGGCACGTGGCTGTACTCCCAGCCGGAGCACCACCTCGCCTCCGAGAACACCGAGGTCTCGTCGGCGGCACCGACCGAGGACACCCGGGTGCGCGGCCTCGTCGATCTCACGGCGCTCGACTGGGCGCCCCTGACGGTCACCGGCGATGGCCTGAGCATCGCCGCCACGTGCACCATCGCGACCCTCACCGACCTCGCCCGTCGCGGCGGCGACGAGCATCCCGGCTGGCCGGCTCTGCGGCTCGTCGAGCAGTGCGCGAACGCCCTGCTCGCGTCGTGGAAGGTGTGGAACGTCGCGACCGTCGGCGGCAACGTCTGCCTGTCGCTGCCCGCGGGCGCGATGATCTCCCTCGCGGTGGCGCTCGACGCCGACGCCGTGACCTGGCTCCCCGGCGGCGGCGAACGTCGCGTCCCCGTGGCGGATCTCGTTACCGGCCCGGGCCGCAACACGCTCGCCCGCGGCGAGGTGCTCCGCTCGATCGAGCTCCCGCGCGGTGCGCTCGAGTCACGGACGGCCTTCCGCCAGATCGCGCTCTCGCCGCTCGGCCGCTCGGGCGCGGTCGTCACCGGCCGCCGCGACGCCGACGGCACCACGACCCTCGCGGTCACCGCGAGCACCCCCGCGCCCGTCGTGCTCCGCTTCGCGGCCCCGCCGTCCGCAGGCGCCGTCCGCGAGGCGGTGGCCGGAGTCCAGACCTGGTTCGACGACGTCCACGGCGCCCCCGACTGGCGCGCGCACGTGACGGCGGTCCTCGCCGAGGAGGTCCGCGCCGAGCTCTCGGCCAACGCATTCGAGAGCACCCCGGCGATGCTGCAGCACGGGCCGACACACGACGGAGGCCCGCGATGAAGATCGAGGTGAACGGCGTCATCCTCGACGCTGAGGCCACCCCCGGCCAGTGCCTGCGCACCCTCCTGCGCGAGCACGAGCACGTCGAGGTGAAGAAGGGCTGCGACTCCGGCGACTGCGGGGCGTGCACCGTGCTCGTCGACGGCGCACCCGTCCACTCGTGCATCTACCCGGCGCACCGCATGGACGGCAAGGCCGTCACGACGGTCGCGGGACTCGGAGACGAGGACCACCCGCACCCCGTCCAGGAGTCCTTCGCCGCCGCGGGCGGCTTCCAGTGCGGCTTCTGCACCCCCGGGATGGTCGTCACCGCGTCCGTCCTCACCGACGAGCAGAAGGCCGACCTCCCGCACGCGCTCAAGGGCAACCTCTGCCGTTGCACCGGCTACCGGGCGATCGAGGACGCGATCAACGGGGTCCGCAACGTCGAGCCGCGCTGCAGCGGCACGACGAACCCCATGGGCACCTCCGTCGGCGCACCCGCGGCGATGCGCGTCGTCACCGGCCGCGAGCCGTACACGCTCGACCTCACGACCACCGGTGTGCTCCACCTCGCCGTCCTCGGCAGCCCGCACGCCCACGCCCGCGTGCTCTCGGTGGACACGAGCGAGGCCGAGGCGTTCCCCGGCGTCCGCGCGGTCCTCACGGCAGCCGACTCCCCGGACGTCCTCTTCTCCACCGGCCGCCACGAGAACCGGCTCGACGACCCGGACGACACCCGCATCATCGACACGGTCGTCCGCTTCCGGGGCCAGCGGGTCGCCGCCGTCGTCGCGGACGACCTCGCCACCGCCCAACGGGCCCGCGATCTCCTGCGCGTCGAGTACGAGGTGCTCCCCGCAGTCTTCGACCCCGAAGAAGCGCGCGCACCCGGCGCACCGCTCATCCACCCCGACCGCACGCCCGCCGACCGGGTCGACGAGGCGCACCGCAACGTCATCGTCACCCTCCACGACGAGATGGGCGACACCGCCGCCGCGCTCGCGTCCGCCCACGCGACGGCCGGCGGCACGTGGCGCTCGCAGCGCGTCTCCCACGCCGCCCTCGAGACCCACGCCGCGCGCGGCTGGCTCGACGCCGCAGGGCGCCTCGTCATCCGGACGAGCACGCAGGTCCCCTACCTCGTGCGCGACGAGCTGTGCCACGTCCTCGGCCTCGAGCAGGACCAGGTCCGCGTCTTCGCCGCCCGTGTCGGCGGCGGCTTCGGCGGCAAGCAGGAGATCCTCACCGAGGACCTCGTGGCGCTCGCGGTCCTGCGCACCGGGCAGCCGGTGCAGTACGAGATGACCCGTGAGGACGTCTTCACCGTCGCGACCGTGCGCCACCCGATGGCCGTCACCGTGCGGCTCGGTGCCGACTCGGGCGGTGCGCTCACCGCGATGACCGTCGAGATGCTCAGCGACACCGGCGCCTACGGCAACCACAGCCGCGGCGTCATGTTCCACAGCCTCAACGAGTCGCTCGCCGTCTACCGCTGCCCGGCGACGCGGGTCGACGCCGAGGTCGTCTACACGAACAACCCGCCCTCCGGAGCGTTCCGCGGGTACGGGCTGGGCCAGGTCGTCTTCGCCGTCGAGTCCGCGATGGACGACCTCGCGCGCGAGCTCGGCATCTCACCGGTCGAGCTGCGGCGGCGCAACGTCGTCGGGCCCGGGGAAGCGATGGTCGTCACCGACCCGGACGAGGTGAGCGACCTCCAGCACGGCAGCTACGGCCTCGACCAGTGCCTCGACCTCACCGAGGCCGCCCTCGCCCGCGGCGCGGCCGAGGGGCCGGCCGCGCCGGACGGCCCGCAGTGGTCGACCGGCTCCGGGTCGGCGCTCGCGATGATCGCGACCATGCCGCCGCGCGGCCACTTCGCCGACACGAGCGTTGCACGGCTCGCCGACGGGACCGTCGAGGTCCGCGTCGGCACTGCAGAGTTCGGCAACGGGACCACGACGGTGCACCAGCAGTTCGTCGCCCAGGTGCTCGGCGTCCCGGTCGACCGGGTGCGCGTCCGCCAGTCCGACACCGACGTGGTCCGCTACGACACGGGAGCCTTCGGGTCGACGGGCTCGGTCGTCGCCGGCAAGGCCGTCGTCCTAGCCGCCGAGCGGCTCAAGCTCATGCTCGCCGAGGAGGCCGCGCGTCGCCCCGGTGCGGCCGGAGGCGCCGAGCCCGGCGCCCTCGATGCTCTCGACGAGCTCGTCGCCCACGGCAGCCACGACGGGACCCCACGCTCCGTCGCGTACAACGTCCAGGGCTTCCGGGTGGCCGTGAACCGCGACACCGGTGAGGTCCGCATCCTCCAGAGCGTCCAGTCCGCCGACGCGGGAGTGGTCATCAACCCCGAGCAGCTCCGCGGCCAGATCGAGGGCGGCGTGGCCCAGGCGATCGGCGCGGCGCTCTACGAGGAGGTGCGGCTCGACGGTGCGGGCCGCGTCGTCACACGCTCGTTCCGCGAGTATCACGTGCCGCAGATCGCCGACCTGCCGCGCACGGAGGTGCTCTTCGCGGACACGGTCGACAGCATCGGTCCGCTCGGCGCGAAGTCGATGAGCGAGGCGCCCTTCAACCCGGTCGCCGCGGCGCTCGCGAACGCGGTCCGCGACGCGACCGGGGTCAGGCTGACCGAGCTCCCGATGTCTCGAGAGCGGGTGTGGCGGGCGCTGGCACGGTAGGCATCCCCGCGGAGGGACCGCCCGGACCGGCGACGGTCCGGTGCGCGACGAACCAGTACGCCACCCCGGAGAGCACGACGATCGCCGCGGCGACCGACGGGAGCGCGAGCGCGGCCGCCGCCCCGAAGGTCTCGCCGACCTCGCCGGTCACGGCGGAGCCGAGCGACTGCCCGACGATGACGGCGGACCCGAGGATCGTCATGACGGTGGTCGAGCGACCCACCGGGCTGAGCGTGGAGCCGATGCTGTACTGCGTGACGAGCGTCGGGCCCACGCCGATGCCGATGACGGCGAGCGCCACGACGAGGTGCGTGACCGACCCGGCGAAGGGCAGGGTGAGGGTCCCGGCGAGGACGAGGCCGGCGAAGACGAGCCACCGGGCGCGCAGCGTGAATCGTGCGGGGAAGAGCGCCACGGCGAGGGCGAGCACGGCCGACCCGACGCCCATGACGCCGTAGACGAGACCGGCGCGCTCGGGCTCGCCCTGCTCGTTCATGAACGCGGTGAGCGACGTGAGCGTCGCGCCGAAGAAGAGGCCGACACCGAGGATCCCGACGACCACCGACACGAGCCCGGGGTGCAGGAGGGCGCGCAGCGGGGCGACGTCGACCGCGTCGTCGTCGTGCCGGCTCTGCACGGTGCTCGTGGGGTGCAGGGCGAACGCGGTGACGAAGACGATCGTCAGGGCGCCGGCCGCCACGAGGGGGAGCCACGGGGCGACGACCGACGCGAGGAGCCCGACGAGGAACGGTCCGACGATGAAGACCGTCTCGTCCGCGGCGGACTCGTAGGCCATCGTCGAGTTGAAGCTCTTGACGCGCCGCGCGGGGGCGAGCCGCTCGGAGATGATCCGGACGAGACGTGTCCGGGACATCGGCCCGACCTGGGGTGCGGTCGTGCCGATGAGGACGGCGATCACGAGCACGACGCCGTTCGGCACGGTGCTGTAGACCGCCCAGGCGAAGCCGGCGAGGAGCAGGCCGTTGGCTGTCGCGGCCACGAGGAGGACCGGTCGCTGACCGAAGCGGTCGGCGGCCGCGCCGAGCAGGGGGCCGACGCACGCGGTACCGAGGCCCACCATCGCGGAGGCGAGGCCACCGAAGGAGAGGGAGCCACGGGCGGAGACGACGACGGTGAGGACACCGACGACCATCATCGCGAACGGGAGCCGCGCGACGAACGCGACGGGGAAGTAGAGCAGGCCCGTGTGGTGCACGAGCGGGGAGGCCGCAGCCTCGGTGGATCGGGGCTCCGTCGATGCGGGAGCTGTGGAGTGTGATGCTTCTGACGGTGATTCGGGGGAGTTCTTCATGACCTCTGCGCACGACCGCAGCCGGGGCTGCGATAGCTCGGGTGCCGCCGTCGTCCCGTCGGCAGGAGGCCGACAGCCGGTAGATACACGTTGACGAGTCTTACGGCGCAACCCTCGACGGGGCGCCTGCTGACAGCAACCGTATCAGCAGGGCCCCGCGTCGGTGCTGTCAGGCCCCGAGACCGGCGCGGTCGACCTTGCGGTGGAAGCGCATGCCGGCGAGGCCACCGACCATCGCGCCGAGGAGGCTCGCGACGGCCACGGAGACCGCCACGATGATCCCGCCTGTTGTGAGGTCGCCCTCGGAGAGCGGGATGCGCGGGAAGGCGTTGAGCTCGCCGAGGACGTCGTACTCGTCACCGGCGACAGCGGCGACGACAGCGACGACGACCGCGATGAGCACGGCCCAGATCCACACGGCCACGCCCTGCTTGAGGCCGTTGAAGCGTGCCATGCGGCCGGCGACGTACCCACCGCAGTAGTACGCGAGGAAGATGATGACGAGCAGGACGATCCCGCCGACGATGCCGACGGTCGTCGCGTCGGACGTCGTGGCGTCCTGCGCCGTCTGCGCGACGTCGGTGTCCGTGGCGAGGCCGAAGACTGCGCCCCCGGCGGCCACGAGCGCGGTGAGCAGGACGGCGGTGCCGGTCGCGGTGAGCCACCCGAAGAACGCGGAGCCGACCTTGACGCCGCCGTACTCCTCCTTCTCGCGCTGGACGACGGCCTTGCGGTCGGTGGCGAGCACCTCGGCGGCGGAGTCGTCGGCATGCGCTGGGACGTGCCCGTCACCCTCGACGGGGCGGCCGTCCTTGTCGAGGCGCGGCGTCGCGTCGGCGCGGTGCGTGTCCCGCTGAAGACGGTCGTCGCGACCGTCGCCGTCGCGGTCGTGCGGCGTGGGGGCGGTGCTGTCGTTCGTGGTCACGGTGGTGCTCCTCGTCGAAGTGGTCTGTGGTGGCGGTCGGGTGCCGATCGGGCGCGACGGCCAGGCCCCGCAGGACCGCCCTGGTGGGAACCTACGCGCAAACGGGACACCTCGCCCGTCGACCTCCGGTGGTCGCGTCCGGGCGTCGTCGATAGCATCGTGACGATGATCGTCCTCGGAGTGAGCACGGACGACGAGCACCGTTTCAGCAAGGTCCCGCGCGACGTCGTGACGCTCGTCGAGGACCACGGGGTCCTCGGTGACGCCCATGCGGGCGCGTCGGTCCAGCACCGCAGCCGCGTCGCGCGGGACGCGACCGCGCCGAACCTGCGCCAGGTCCACCTCGTCCACGCCGAGCTCTTCGACGAGGCGCGCCCCCAGGGCTACGACCTCGTTCAGGGCGACCTCGGCGAGAACATCCTCACGTCCGGGGTCGACCTCCTCGACCTGCCCACAGGGACGCGGCTGCGGCTCGGTACCGACGCGATCGTGCGCGTGACCGGGCTGCGCAACCCGTGCCGGCAGATCGACGCGTTCCGGTCCGGGCTGCTCAAGGTCACCCTGGGGCGGGACGCCACCGGGGGAGTGGTCCGCAAGGCCGGGGTGATGAGCGTCGTCGAGCGCGGGGGCGACGTGCGCCCCGGTGACGGCATCGGCGTCGAGCTGCCCGACGGCCCCTTCCGCCGGCTCGAGCCCGTCTGAGCCTCGAGCGGGTCTGACCAGCCGGTCCGTGCCGCCGGTCCGCGGACTCAGCCGCGGTGGACCGGGCCGTCGAGCGCCCGGAGCGGCAGCCCGCTCGACCCCGACCGGACGGCGAGGATCTCCGCGAGGATCGCGACGGCCGTCTCCTGCGGCGTGCTGCCGCCGATGTCGAGACCGATCGGCGAGTGCAGCCGGGCGAGCTCGTCCTCGGTCGCTCCGACGTCGACGAGCGCCCCGACCCGGTCCTCGTGCGTCTGCCGCGAGCCCATCGCCCCGACGAAGCCGACGGGCATCCGCAGCGCCGCCGCGAGCAGGGGGACGTCGAACTTCGGGTCGTGGGTGAGGACGCACACGACCGTGCGAGCGTCGATCGTCTCGCGGGCGAGCTCGCCCGCGAGGTAGGTGTGCGGCCAGGACACGACGACCTCGCGCGCTCGTGGGAAGCGCTCCGGCGTCGCGAAGACCGGGCGGGCGTCGCAGACGGTGACGCTGTACCCGACGAACGCGGCCACCTCGGTGAGCGCGACAGCGAAGTCGTTGGCGCCGCACACGATGAGCCGGGCGGGCGGCTGCGCGAGCTCGCGGAACACCTCGGCCCCGGTGCCGTCGGCCACGTCGTCGGTGACGAACGTGCCGACGAGCCCGGGCGGGCCCCCGACCACGAGGCTGAGCGACGCAGCGAGTCCCTCGTGCGCCGCGCGCAGCGGCCCGAGCCACGGACCTGCAGCCGGCAGGAGCGCGACGAGCACCTCGATCTCTCCGCCGCACGTGAGCCCCACACCGATCGCGACCTCGTCGCTGATGCCGAAGCGCTCGCGGACGGGCGGTCCGCCCGCGAGGACGCCGAGCGCCGCCTCGTAGACCGCGCCCTCGACGCAGCCGCCGGAGACGCTGCCGACGACGCTGCCGTCGTCGAGGACCGCCATGGACGCGCCGGCGGGCCGCGGGGCGCTCCCGCTCACGTGGATGACCGTCGCGACCGCTGCGCGTCGTCCGGTCTCGACGACGTCCAGGAGCGCCCCGGCGATGTCGAACATGTGGCGTGCCTCTCGTGACAGGAACGGTGCCGTGCGTCGTTGCACGGCGCGGCGCCTGCACGATGCCCCCACGCTAGGGCGCGCGTGTATCCCGAAGGTTACGACGTCTCACCCGATCGCGGCAGTCCCGGCGAGGACCGGGTCTCGCCGGGACTGCCCGGTCGTCAGGCGAACGGGTTGACGCCGAGCGCGGCGAAGACCGCCCAGGCCGTCGCCCCGGTGTGGAGCGACGTGTAGAAGACGTCGCCCTCGCCGGTCGTGAGACCGTCGGAGGAGGCGGCCGGGATGCCGCGGCCGTCAGCGTTCGGCACCGTCGTCTGTGCGGTCCAGATGCCGGTGCGCAGCGTGGCGGCCCGGGTCGCGTCACCGGTGGCACCGCGGGTCGCGAGCGCGCACGCGAGGTGCGCGGTCCCTTCGAGCCAGACCTTCTTCTGGGTGGTGACGACGACGCGGGCACCCGTCACCGGGCCGTCGGTGGTCACGAGCTTCGTCCAGGCGAAGTCGAGCGAGGACGCGTACGCCGTCTCGCGCAGCGCGAGGTACGTCCACGTCTGGACGTCCTCGACGATCGGGGACGTGTTCGGCGTGACACCGTCGAGCAGGGTGCCGATGTGGAAGTGGGTGCCCTGCCACATCGAGCGGACGAACACCCGGGCCCGCTCGGCGTGCTGCGTCCACGTCCCGTCGCCGGTGACGCGCCCGAGCTGGGCGAAGAACGCGACGCAGTCCGTGTTGTGCTCCGTCGACCGCCAGGTCAGGGGAGCGCCGTCGGCGTTCGAACCGCCGGAGAAGCCGCCGACGCCACGCTCGTCGAACGTGGTGCTCGCGACGAAGGTCGCGGTGCGGAGCGCCGCCTCGAGGAAGCGGGGCGCACCGGTGTGCTCGTACAGGCGCACGAACGCCATGCCCGCCCACGCCTGGTTGCCGGTCATCGTGGCCGCACCGGCAACGTCCGGACCGCGCGGCCCGACGGCGGGGGACGACATGTAGGAGGTCCGCAGCCGCCCGTCGCCCGCCGGGTCGGTCAGCTGTGCGGTCACGAGGACGTCGCCGACCTTCGTCGCGCGCGCCACGTCGTCGACCGTCCCGCGCGCCAGGTGCGCCAGGATCACGAGGGCGCAGTCGTAGACGAACGCGACGTCGTAGCCGATCGAGCCGAGGTATCCGCCCGTGTAGCTGCGGGGGAGGAAGCCCTCCGTCCCGGGTGCGAGCGAGGTGCGCTCGTCGAGGAAGTCGAACGCGCGAGCCAGGGAGAGCGCAGGGTCGACGGCCGGCGCCGCAGGCCCTGCACCGGGCTTGCCGCGGCCTTGAGCCGCGGACGCCGCACCTGCAGCGCCGCCCGTCACCCACGGTGCGACCATCGCGACCCCCGCCATCCTCAGCATCGTGCGCCGGTCCAGCCCGCGGGCGACGGGCCCGCGCTCGCCGGCGAGCGTCTCGTCGATCCTCGTCGTGGTCATGATGCCGTCCTTGGCGTCGTAGGCACCTGCGCACCGGTCCTCGGGACGCGCAGGTGTGATCATGTCGCGTCTGCTGCGCGACGACGGTCGCACGGTGAGCCGCGCTGCACCAGATCGTCGGGCCCGGGCTGCGGGGTGAAATGGCGTCGCCGCAGGTCGGGGCGTCGCGTTCGCAGCCCGGGCGAGAACAGGCGATCGGTGACATCCTTCTCGAATGGTCGGCGCTTCGTGGACGGTCGCAGCGAGCGAGGACTCGTCTCTTCCCGCCTGGGTCGAGTGGGTCTCGTCCCTCGCGCCCTTCTTCACGCTCCTCGCTGCCCTCATCGCGGGGAGCATCGCCGTCGCGAGCCTGCGTCAGCGCACCCGTGCCGACGCGAAGACGGAGTGGTGGACGCGCTTCGCGTGGGCGAGCGACCTCGTGCTCGACTCCCGGCCGGAGAGCCAGGAGATCGGGGTCCGCACCCTCACGCTGCTCGCGCGCAGCGACCTCGCGCACGCCGAGGAGCTCGAGCTCGTCGACGCCGCATGGGGAGAGATGCTCGATGCTGCCCGACGGGCGAGCGGCGCCCCTGCCGGGGACGCTGACGCGGGGGCGGGGCACGGGCCCACGCCGCAGGTCGGGCAGCACGCCGCACCCCAGCGGACGCTGCAGGCACCCACCCGCGCCCAGGTCCTCGCGGCTCGCGGACGCCGGGTCACCGACGAGCGCCTGGGGCGCCCGACGGAGCCGTGGGTCGTGGCGATCGCCGAGACGCCGCTGCAGCCCGAGCTGCCGCCGCCGTCCGAAACACCGCAGTGACATGCGCCTGACACCCCGGTCACACGCCGGTGGAAGCATGCGCAGATGACGCTGCACCTCACAGACTCCCAGTACGGCAAGGCCGAGAGCCGCGTCGTGCGGATCACGCGCGACACCCCACGGCACGAGATCACGGATCTCAACGTGACGACGGCCCTGCGCGGTGACTTCTCGGCGGCGTACCTCGTCGGCGACCAGTCCGACGTCCTGCCGACCGACACCCAGAAGAACACGGCCTTCGCGTATGCGAAGGAGGTCGGGATCTCGTCCATCGAGGCGTACGGCCTCGCTCTCGCGCGTCACTTCGTGGACGACGTGGTGCCGGTCCAGGGCGCGCGGATCGAGATCGAGCAGTACGCGTGGGACCGCGTCGTCATCGACGGGGTGGAGCACGACCACACGTGGGTGCGGTCCGGCGCGGAGGTGCGCACCGCGGCCGTCACGGTCGAGTCCCACCCGACGGGGCAGCGCGCCCACGTCGTGATGGGACTCAAGGACCTCGTCATGCTCAAGTCGACCGGCTCCGAGTTCCACGGGTTCCTCACCGACCCGTACACGACCCTCCAGGAGACGACGGACCGCGTCATGGCGACGTCGCTCGTCGCGCGGTGGCGCACGTCCTCCACCGAGGTGGACTGGGACGCGACGTACGCGGGGGTCAGGGCGATCCTCCTGCGGGAGTTCGCGACCGTGCACTCGCTCGCCCTCCAGCAGACCCTGTGGCACATGGGTACCGCGGTCCTCGAGGCGTTCGAGGACATCGCCGAGATCCGTCTCGCGGCACCGAACAAGCACCACTTCCTCGTCGACCTCGCGCCGTTCGGTCTCGAGAACCCGGGCGAGGTCTTCGTCGCCGCGGACCGCCCGTACGGCCTCATCGAGGCGACCATCGCGCGCGACGACGCCCCCGACGCAGGCTCCGCGTGGCGTGAGTCCGGGGGCTTCGCATGACTGACGCGGCGCCCTCGGCTGCGGTGCCGGTGCTCCCGGTGCCGGCACCTGACCCGCTCCGGGCGGACGAGCGATGGCTCGCCTGGACCATCAAGCTCGCCGTCGCGAACGTCGCGCAGGGCGGCGGCCCGTTCGGCGCGGTCATCGTGCGCGCCGACGAGCTCGTCGCGTCGGGCCAGAACCGGGTGACGCGGGACAACGACCCGACCGCGCACGCCGAGGTCACGGCGATCCGCGCGGCCTGCCGCGAGCTCGGCACGTTCTCGCTCGCGGGCGCGACCCTCTACACCTCCTGCGAGCCGTGCCCCCTGTGCTTGTCCGCCGCACTGTGGGCCCGGCTCGACCGCATCGTCTACAGCGCCGACCGCCACGACGCGGCGCGTGGCGGCTTCGACGACCTCGAGTTCTACGAGCTCTTCGCCCGGGACCGCAGCACGTGGCCCTCGCCGGTGCAGGCGATGCGGGTGGAGCACTCGTCCGCACCGTTCGACGCGTGGCTCGCGTCGTCCACCCGCACCGACTACTGACCGGGAGGATCAGCAGGTGAACTGACCGACGAGCGCCTTGAGGTCGGCGGACATGCGCGCGAGCTCGTCGACGGCCACCCGGGACTCGTGGGCACCCTGCGTCGTGAGGACGGCCGCCTCGGCGACACCGGCGATGTTCTCGGCGATCTGGACGGAGCCGGTCGACACCTCTGACACCGTCCGGCTCATCTCGTTGGTCGTGGCCGTCTGCTCCTCGACGGCAGCGGCGATCGTCGCCTGGAACGCGTCGATCGACGCGATGACCTCCGAGATCTCCGTGATCGACGCGACCGCCTCCACCGTGTCGTCCTGGATCGTCTGGACCCGCCGGGCGATGTTCTCCGTCGCGCGCGCGGTCTCCTGCGCGAGCTCCTTCACCTCGCCTGCCACGACGGCGAAGCCCTTGCCGGCCTCGCCCGCTCGGGCAGCCTCGATCGTCGCGTTGAGCGCCAGCAGGTTCGTCTGCTCCGCGATGGACGTGATCGCGCGCACCACCTCGCCGATCTCCCGGCTCGACTCACCGAGCCGGTGCACGGTGACGCTCGTCTGCTCGGCCGCCGTCACCGCTCGCGCCGAGATCCGCGCCGCCTCGCTCGCGTTGTGCGCGATCTCCCGGATCGACGCCCCCATCTCTTCCGTGCCCGCGGCGACGACCTGGGTGTTCCCCGAGACCTGCTCGGCTGCACCCGCGACGATGGCGGCCTGGGTGGCGGTCTGCTCGGCGCTCGCGGCGATCTGCCCGGCGGTGGCCGCCATCTCCGTCGACGCGCCTGCCACGGAGTCCGAGGACGTGTCGATGGTCTGGACGACGGACCTCAGTGTGGCGAGGGCGTCGTCGAGCATCGTGCCCATCCGCCCGACCTCGTCACGGGACGTCAGGCCGGTCGTCGCGGTGAGGTCGCCGGCATCGAGCGACTCGACGGTTTTCATGACGGCGGTGAGCCCGCGGACGATTCCGCGGGCGACGCGCACACCGAGGGTGACGGCGAGCGCGAGACCGGCGACGAGGATGACGAGGACGACCGTCCGGCTCTGGCGGTACCCGGCCTCGGCGGAGTCCATGGCCGCCTTGGCGGCGGCCTTCTCGCTGGTGATGACGTCCGCGAGGGTGCTCATGAGCGCGTCGATCGGGGCGGCGGCCTCACCGTCGCGGGCCTCCTCCCAGGCGACGAGGTCGTTGGCTCGTCCAGCGGGGAGGAGCAGCCTGTCCCGGATGTCGCGGTAGTCCGCGAGCGCGGTCTCCATCTCGTCGTAGAGCGGGAGCTCTGCCGCGGTGGCGCGGTCGCGGAACTCCTCCATGAGGGCGGCGGTCTCGGTGTCGAGGGTGGCGACGACCGCCTCGTAGCGGTCCTTGCTCTCGTCGCTCTGGGCGACGGCCTGGCTGAGGACGTTCATGCGCATCTCGATGCTTGCGCGCCGGATGGCGGCGACGTTCTCGAACCCGAGGACTCCTTGCGTGTAGAGGTACTCGGCGGAGCGGCTCGCGTTCGCGAGGGCGACGAGGCCGACGACGCCGATCGTGCTGGCGACGAGGGCGGCGACGGCCAGCGCGGCGAGGATCCGCGTGCGGATGCTCGTGTCGGAGAACCCTCGGCGGCGGGCTGGGGTGGACGCTCGAGCAGTCATGGCGGTGCCTCTTCCGTGGGGTGCGTGCGCGTGTGCGCACCGACTCCATCGGCGCGTCGCACCACCCACAGAGGGGACGATCGTCCCTGTCGCCGGGCGACATCTCACTGGACGACGGTAGGTGAAACTGCAGGTCAGGCCGCTGCGGCGGCCCGGTTCAGGATGCGGCGCGCTGCCACTCGGCCACGAGGGCCACGACCCTCTCGACGACCGCGGCGTCCTCGTCGTGGCCGGAGCCGATGAGGGCGTGGAGGTAGAAGCCGTCGCCGACGAGCTGGACGATCCGTGCGAGGACGGGGTCGTCGATCTGCCGGGAGATGGTCTCGTACCAGAACCGGAAGGACTCGGCGAGGGCCGCCTCGACGTCGACCTCCGGGACGCCGGCGAGCCGCAGCGCGGCGAGCACGGTCCGGGTGGAGGGGTCGTCGGCGACCGAGGAGACGTCGAGGTAGGCCGCGACGACACCCTGCGGGGCGTCGAGGATCTGCTCGGCCTCGGCGCGGGACTGGACGACCATCCGGTCGAGGAAGCCCTGGTAGAGCGCCTCCTTCGAGGCGAAGTGGTAGAGCAGCCCGCCCTTGGAGACGCCGGCGGTCGCGGCCACCGCCTCGAGCGTGGCGGCGGAGGAGCCGCCCGCGAGGAGGAGGGTCTCGAGGGAGTCGAGGAGGACCTCGCGGGTGGGCTTGGCGGGGGTGGTCCGGGTGGGCATGGACACACTCTACCGTCGCTATACCGTCCAGCCGGTACAGTAGTGGCCGACTGCTGACGAGAGAGCGAGACCATGACGCACGACCTGCACCGCGACGCGACCGACCGACCGGACCGAGCCGCCACGACGACCACACGATCACCCGACGCCGCCGCCCCGCCACGAGCCGGCCGACGCGCCTGGCTCGGGCTCGTCGCCCTCATGCTCCCGGTCCTCCTCGTGAGCATCGACAACACCGTGCTCTCCTTCGCGATCCCCCAGCTGAGCGTCGCGCTCTCGCCGACCGCCACGCAGATGCTGTGGATCGTCGACATCTACCCGCTCGTGCTCGCCGGCCTCCTCGTCACGATGGGCACGCTCGGCGACCGCGTCGGGCGCCGCCGGCTCCTGCTCGTCGGTGCTGCGGGCTTCGGCGTCGTCAGCGTCCTCGCCGCCTTCGCCACGGACGCGTCGCACCTCATCCTCGCCCGGGCTCTCCTCGGCCTCTTCGGCGCGACGCTCATGCCGTCGACCCTCGCGCTCCTGCGCAACCTCTTCCTCGACGACAACCAGCGCCGCCTCGCGATCGCGGTCTGGGCGTCCGGATTCTCCGCAGGGACGGCGCTCGGCCCGATCGTCGGCGGCTGGCTGCTCGAGCACTACTGGTGGGGATCGATCTTCCTCATCAACGTGCCGGTGCTCCTCGTCCTCCTCGTCGCTGCCCCGTTCCTCCTCCCGGAGTCGCGGAACCCGCACTCCGCACGGCTCGACGCCCCGAGCGTGGTGCTCTCCGTCGTCGCGATGCTGCCGTTCGTGCTCGGCATCAAGAAGCTCGCGAGCGACGGCATCGGCGTGCTCGGCGTCGCGTCCCTCCTGCTCGGGCTCGGCCTCGGGGTCGTCTTCGTGCGCCGCCAGACGCGCCTCAAGGACCCTCTGCTCGACGTCGCGCTGTTCCGGAACCGGACGTTCTCGGCCTCCGTGCTGGCCAACTTCATGGCCGTGTTCGCGATCTCGGGCCTGGTCTTCTTCGTCTCCCAGTACCTGCAGCTCGTCCTCGAGATCTCCCCGCTCGACGCCGGCGTCCACCTTCTGCCCGGCGCCGTGGCCTCCGTGGTCATGGGGCTCGCCGCCGTCGCGCTCGCCCGCGTCGCGCCCATCTGGCTGCTCGTCCCGGCAGGGCTGCTCCTCGCGACCATGGGCTACGTGGTCGGCACGACGCTCAGCGGGACGTCCTCCGTCGGCGTCATCGTCGTCGTGTTCGTCCTCGTGGGGAGCGGGGCCGGCCTCGCCGAGACGCTCACGAACGACGCGATCCTCGCCTCGGTCCCGCCGGAGCGGGCAGGAGCGGCGTCAGGCATCTCCGAGACCGCCTACGAGCTCGGCGCGTCGCTCGGCGTCGCGGTGCTCGGCAGCATCCTCGCAGCCGTCTACCGCACCCGCCTGGAGCTGCCGGACGGGCTCGACCCTGCCCTCGCCGAGCAGTCGCGCGAGACGCTCGGCGGCGCCGTCGACGCGGCGGCGTCGCTCCCGGCCGCCGAGTCCGACGCGCTGCTCACGGCCGCTCGCAGCGCGTTCGCCGACGGCGTCGACGTGACGTCGACCATCGGCGCCGTGCTCGCGTTCCTCACCGCGGTCGGGGTGGGGCTGGCGCTGCGCTCGGCCCAGCGGGCGGACCGACGCTCGGCCCCGTCGGCCGGTGTCGGCGCGGACCAGATGGCCCGCGCCGTCGCCGACCAGGGTCAGCCGCGCTCCTCGTAGACGTCCGGGATGCCGTCGCCGTCGGCGTCCCGCTTCTCGATCTCCTCGATGCGCTTGTAGGCGCGGTTCCGCGAGCGCAGGAGGCCCGCGGCGAGCACGCTCGCGATCACCGAGCCGGTGAGCACACCGACCTTGACATGCTCGTCGCGCAGCGCGTCGGTGAAGGCGAGGTCGCCGATGAGGAGCGAGACGGTGAACCCGATCCCGCCGAGCATCGCGACGGCGAGGACGTCGAGCCATCGCAGCTCGGCGTCCAGCCGCGCCTTGGTGAAGCGCGCGACGAGCCACGTGAAGCCGAAGATCCCGACAGCCTTTCCGAGGACGAGACCGGCGACGATCCCGAGCGCGACCGGGTCGCGCAGCGCGTCGGCGAAGCCGCCCAGGCCCCCGACGGTGACGCCGGCAGCGAAGAAGGCGAACACGGGGACGGCGAAGCCGGAGGAGATCGGTCGGACGCGGTGCTCGAAGTGCTCGGCGAGTCCCGGGCCGGCATCCGGTCCGCCGGCGGCGGCACTCCGCAGCACGGGCACGGCGAAGCCGAGCAGGACGCCCGCGACGGTCGCGTGGATCCCGGACTCGTGCACGAGGGTCCACGTCGCGACGGCGAGCGGCAGAAGGATCCACCAGGACCGGATCCGGCGCTGGACGGCGACCGTGAAGAGCGCGAAGGGGATGAGGGCGAGCAGCAGCGGGCCGGTCTGGAGGTCGGCCGTGTAGAAGAGCGCGATGATCGTCACCGCGAGGAGGTCGTCGACGACCGCGAGCGTGAGCAGGAACGTCCGCAGCGCGATCGGCAGGTGCGTGGAGACGACCGCGAGGACGGCCAGCGCGAAGGCGATGTCCGTCGCGGTGGGGATCGCCCAGCCGTCGAGCGCGCCGTCGCCGGTGTTGAAGTTCACCGCGACGTAGACGAGCGCGGGGACGATCATCCCGCCCACGGCGGCGAGGATCGGCAGGGCCGCGCGCCGCGGGTCCCGCAGGTCGCCGGCGACGAACTCGCGCTTGAGCTCGAGCCCGACGACGAAGAAGAAGATCGCGAGGAGACCGTCGGCCGCCCACGTACCGAGAGTGAGGTCGAGGTGGAGGGCCTCCGGCCCGATCCGCACCTCGCGCAGGGCGTCGTAGGAGTCGGCCCACGGGGAGTTGGCCCACGTGAGCGCGACCACGGTCGCGACGAGCAGGAGGATCCCGCCGACGGTCTCCTTGCGGAGGATCTCGGCGATGCGGGCGGACTCAGGCCACGATCCTCGGCCGAGGAGGGGGGTCGAGCGCTGTGCAGGAGGCATTCAGGATCCTTAGGACATGAGGGGTCGGCAAGATTGTTGCCGACCAGACTTCCCGGCGCACCGCGCCCCATCTTAGAGGAGGACGGCCGCGCGGACCCGCCCAGGTCGGCCTACGGTGGTGTGACGTGCGAGGCGACGAGACCGGAGGAGGGTCGCATGACCGAGGTCGTGCTGTTCCATCATGTCCAGGGGCTGACCGTCGGGGTGCAGGCGTTCGCGGACCGGCTGCGTGCCGGCGGGCACGTGGTGCACACCCCCGACCTCTTCGACGGAGCGAGACCCGCCACCGTCGAGGAGGGCGTCGCGCTCGTCCGGGACGTCGGTGACGCGGTCCTCGGTGAGCGCACCGCCCAGGTGCTCGCCGGGCTCCCGGAACGGTTGGTGGTCGCCGGGATCTCGTGGGGTGCGAGCGTGGCGCAGGAGCTCGCGCAGACGCGACCAGGCGTCGGCGGCGCTCTGCTGTACGAGGCGTGCCTGCCTGTGACGGGGGAGTGGGCGATCGGCCCGTGGCCGGCCGGCGTGCCGGTGCAGGTGCACGGGATGCAGGACGACCCGTTCTTCGGGCTCGAGGGCGACGTCGACGCAGCGCGGGAGCTCGTCGAGAGCGTCGGACCGGACGTGGCGGAGCTGTTCGTCTACCCGGGTGACCAGCACCTGTTCACGGACAGCTCGCTCCCGTCCTTCGACGCGGACGCGACCACCCTCGTGGTGCAGCGCTCGCTGGAGCTCCTCCACCGGGTGGCATGAGCGTCGCGGGTCTCGTGCTCGCCGCCGGCGGCGGCCGACGGATGGGCCGGCCCAAGGCGCTGCTCGACACCGACGGCGAGAGCTGGCTGGAGCTCGCCGTCTCGGTGCTCGAGAGCGCCGGCTGCGGTCCCGTCCTCGTCACGCTCGGCGCTGAGGCGGACGCCGCGCGCCCCCTCGTACCACCCGCGGCCTCCGTCGTCGAGGTGACGGCCTGGGAGAGCGGCATGGGGGAGTCGTTGCGGCAAGGGCTTGACGCCGTCGGTCGTCTCGTGCCGGACGCCGACGCGGTCGTCGTGACGCTCGTCGACCTGCCCCGGCTGCGCGCGGGCGCCGTCGCGCGCGTCGTCGACGCAGGCGGAGCCCGCGGTGCGCGCCGGACCGCGCTGGTGCAGGCGCACTACGACGGCCGCCCCGGTCACCCCGTCCTCATCGGCCGCGAGCACTGGGCTCCGCTGCGGGACACGCTCCACGGCGACGCCGGTGCCCGCGGATACCTCCGGGCCCACGCGGCCCTCGCGGTCGACTGTACGGACCTGGGCGGGGGCGACGACGTCGACACTCGTGAATAATCCACGCATGGCTTCCTCCCGCTTCCCCTCCACGGTCGACGACGTGACCGTCCGCCTCGTCGCTGCCGTCGTCCTCGTCGTCGGGCTCGTTGCCCTCCTCACGCAGCAGTGGTGGCTCTACGCCGTCCTCGCCGTCGACTTCACGGTCCGCGCCGCCGTCGGGCCGCGGTGGAGTCCTGTCGCGCGCCTGGTCCAGCGCTGGGTCCGGCCGCGGGTGCGGGCGCTGCCGGTGCCCACCGCCGGTGCGCCCAAGCGCTTCGCCGCGACGATCGGTGCGGTGCTCACCGCCGCCGCGACGGCCCTGTGGATCGTGTCGCTCGTCACCGGGTCCGAGGGCGCGATCACGGCTGTCGTCGTCATCGGCGTCGTCATGGTCGTCTTCCCGGCCCTCGAGTCGATCCTCGGCTTCTGCGTCGGCTGTGCGCTCTTCGCCGGTCTCATGCGGATCGGGCTCGTGCCCGAGGAGGTCTGCCTCGACTGTGCGGACATCTCACGCCGACTGGCGAAGCCGGTTGGTGCGACCCAGGAGACTCAGCAGGCTCAGCAGACCCCGGCGGCCCGGGGATGAGTGCCGTCGAGCAGGTCACGGACGCTCTCGCCTATCACGCCGAGGGCCCGGTGTGGTCGGAGACCTGGGGTGGCTTGCGGTGGGTCGACATGCTCGCGGGCGACATCCTCACGCTCCGGGACAACGGCACCGTCGACCGGCTCCACGTCGGTGACGTCGCCGCGTTCGTCCGCCCGCGCACGCGCGGCGGATATGTCGTCGGTGTCGAGCGCGGGATCGCCCTGGCGGACTCGCCGGACGCCGTCCCGACGCCGTCGCCCGAGATGTGGAGCGACCCGGGCGTGCGCATGAACGAGGGCGGGTGCGACCCGTCGGGCGCGCTCTACTGCGGTTCCATGGGCTACGAGAAGACCGAGGGTGCGGCGTCGCTCTACCGGATCGCCCCCGACGGCGAGGTGAGCGTGGTCCTCGACGACGTGACGATCTCCAACGGCATCGACTTCTCCCCGGACGGGCGCCTCGCCTACTACAACGACACGCCGACGGGCCGGACGGACGTGTTCGACGTCGTCGACGGTGTGCTGAGCGGACGTCGCCCGTTCCGGCCGGCCGGCGACGCGCACCCCGACGGACTGACGGTCGACTCGGCCGGGAACGTCTGGGTCGCGCTCAACCACGGCTCGCGGGTGCGGTGCTGGTCGCCTGCCGGCGAGGTCCTCGCCGAGATCGAGCTCCCCGTGCGGCTCGTCACCGCCTGCACGCTCGGCGGCCCGGACCTGCGTGACCTCTACATCACGACGTCGAGGGAGAACCTCGACGACCCCGAGCCGGAGGCGGGTGCGCTCTTCCGCGTACGGGTCGAGGTCCCGGGCAAGCCGGTCCTGCCGTACGCGGGCTAGGGCAGGCGCGGCCGGTCCTCAGTGGCCGTCGCCGAGCTTCCCCGCGAGGCGGGAGTGGCGCTCGGCGCTCTTCTCGTCGAGCCCGACGATCGTCACGGTCTTGCCCTTGCGGGCGTACTTCGTGGTGATGGCGTCGAGCGTCGCGACGGTGGAGGCGTCCCAGATCTGCGCGCCGGACATGTCGATGACGATGTTCTTCGGGTCGCCCGCGTAGTCGAACTGGTACACGAGGTCGTTGGACGAGGCGAAGAACAGGGCGCCGGTGACGGCGTAGACGCGCTGGTCGTCGTCGTCCGAGGCGTCCAGGCGGGTGACCTCGGTGAGGTGCGCGACGCGCCGGGCGAAGAGCAGCGTGGCGACGATGACGCCGACGATGACGCCGATCGCGAGGTTGTGGGTGGCCACGACGACGGCGACGGTCGTGACCATGACGGTCGTCTCGCTCTTGGGCATGCGGCGCAGGGTGTCGATGCGGACCGAGTGCCAGTCGAAGGTGCCGACGGACACCATGACCATGACGGCGACGAGAGCCGCCATCGGCATGATCGCCACGACGTCGCCGAGGCCCACCACGAGACCCAGCAGGAAGACCCCGGCGAGGAACGTCGAGATGCGGGTGCGCGCGCCGGAGGCCTTGACGTTGATCATCGTCTGGCCGATCATCGCGCAACCGCCCATGCCGCCGAAGAAGCCGGTGATGATGTTCGCGGCGCCCTGGCCCCAGGCTTCGCGGCCCTTGTTCGAGTGGGTGTCGGTGACGTCGTCGACGAGCTTGGCGGTCATGAGGGACTCGAGCAGCCCGACGAGGGCCATCGCGATCGCGTAAGGAGCGATGATCTCCAGCGTCTCGAGGGTGAGCGGCACGTCGGGGAAGAGGAGCGACGGGAGGGACTCGGGCAGCTCGCCCTCGTCGCCGACGGTCGGCACGTTGACGGCGAAGGTCACGGTGACGATGGTGAGGAGGACGATCGCGACGAGCGGTGCGGGCACGACGGTCGTCAGGCGCGGGAGATAGACGAGGATCGCGATGCCCACGACGACGAGCGGGTAGACGAGCATCGGGACGTCGATCAGGTGCGGGATCTGGGCGAGGAAGATGAGGATCGCCAGGGCGTTGACGAACCCGACCATGACGGAGCGCGGGATGAACCGCATGAGCTTCGCCACGCCGACGACGCCGAGCACGACCTGGAAGATGCCGGCGAGGATGACGGTGGCGATGAAGTAGTCGATGCCGTGGTCGCGAGCGACCGGCGCGATGACGAGGGCGACGGCTCCGGTCGCGGCGGAGATCATCGCCGGGCGACCGCCGAGGAACGCGATCGAGACCGCCATCGTGAAGGAGGCGAAGAGTCCCAGGCGGGGGTCGACGCCCGCGATGATCGAGAAGGAGATGGCCTCGGGGATGAGTGCGAGGGCCACGACGAGGCCGGCGAGGACCTCCGTCTTGAGACGCTTGGGGGAGCGGAGCGCAGCCATGACGGAGTGGACCTCGTCGGCCTCGGGTGGTGAGACGTGCACGGGCGGAGCAGTGGACATGGGGACTCCCGTTCTGGGTGAGGCGAGGGATGAGGGGCGAGGGGCCGCGAGTGCACGCGCCGCGCTCGACCTCGGCAAACCCTACCCTAACGTGAGGGTAGAGTTGTGGGCATGTCTGAGACGCACATGCACATCGGCGCGGTCGCGGAGCGCACGGGGCTCTCCCTGCGGACCTTGCGCCACTACGACGAGATCGGCCTCGTGTCGCCGTCGATGCGCTCCGAGGGCGGCTTCCGTCTCTACTCCGAGAGCGACCTGTCCCGGCTGCTCCTCGTGCGCCGCATGAAGCCGCTCGGCTTCGCCCTCGAGGAGATGGCCGACCTCCTCGACGTCATGGATCAGATGGCCGGGGACGCGGAGCCGTCTGTCGAGGTGCGCGCTCGCCTCGCGACGTTCGTCGCCTCCGCGCACGAGCGGCGGAGCGAGCTCGCGCGGACGCTCGACATGGCCGACGAGTTCATCGGTCTCCTCGACGAGCGGTCGCCGTCCGACCTGTCCGGCTAGACGAAGCCTGCTGCGCCGAGGGTGAGGAGGTGGTCGGCGACCTCGACGCCGAGCAGGCGGGCCTCGTCGAGGGAGTTGAGCGTCACCTCGGTCGAGGCGTGGTGGGTGAGGTGCTCGCTTCCGTCGGGTCGGGCGACGATCACCTGGAGCGTGAGGACGTCGTCGACGACGCGTGCGTAGGTGCCGACGGGTGCGGCGCAGCCGGCCTCGAGCCGGGCGAGGAGCGCGCGCTCGGCCGCGACGGCGAGGTGGGTGCCGGCGTCGTCGAGCTCGGCGAAGGCGGTGTGGAGGCTCGCGGCGGCGTCGGGTGCGAGGTCGGCGGTGCGGCACTCGACGGCGAGGGCGCCCTGCCCCGGGGCCGGGGCCATGACCGCCATGTCGATGAGCTCGGTGATGGCGCCTGAGCGCCCCATCCGGTTGAGCCCCGCGGCGGCGAGCACGACGGCGTCGAGGTCACCGGCGGCGGTCGTCCCGGTCGCCGCTGCGACGCGGCCGAGGCGGGTGTCGACGTTGCCGCGGATGTCGAGGATCTCGAGGTCGGGTCGGACGAGGCGCAGCTGCGCGGCGCGGCGCGGCGAACCGGTGCCCACCGTCGCTCCGTGCGGCAGGTCGGCGAGCCGGAGGCCGTCGCGGGAGCACAGGGCGTCGCGCGGGTCCTCGCGGACCGGGGTCACGTAGGTGAGCCCCTCGACGTCCGCCGTCGGGAGGTCTTTGAGGGAGTGGACGGCGACGTCGCAGCGACGGTCGAGGAGTGCCTCACGCAGTGCGGTGACGAACACGCCCGTGCCGCCCATCTGGGACAACGACCCGGTGAGGACGTCGCCGTGGGTCTTGATGCGGACGATCTCGACGTCTCGCCCGGTGAGCTCCCGCAGCTGGTCGGCCACCATGCCGGTCTGGGTGAGTGCCAGCGTGCTGGCTCGGGTACCGATGCGCAGGGCGGGTGTGCTGGCCACGACGTCACGTGTCCTCTCAGGTCTGTTTCATCGAAAGTAGCACGAATGAAAGATGTCCGATCAGGGCGTTTGTCCGACGTTCTGACAACTGGTCATCTACGCAGGAGAAATAAATCCCATCAATGTGATGTCGACGACTCCTCGTCATGTTCCTCGTGAATTCGAGTGACCTGCGTCGCACTCATTTGTGCGTGCGGGACCACCGCCGCGAGACCCGTGCCCGCGACCCACGCCCCCGTGAGAGCGAGGCCGTCGAGCTGCGCCACCTCGGCGAGCAGGGCGGCGACCTGTACGCGGTGCTCGGGCGTCGGCGGCGGCAGCGCGTCGTCCCAGCGCGTGACCAGCGAGGACACCACGTCCGAGCGATCGAGCGAGACCCCGTAGAGCGCGTGGACGTCGCGCAGCGCCTGGTCGACGAGGGCGTCGTCGGAGGTCGGCACGGTCTCGTCGCCGCCCCGCCCGTAGCTGAGGCGCACCACGTGGTGCCCCGCCCCGAAGGCGTCGGTCACCGCTGTCCGCAGCCACGGCCACTTGGCCGTCGCGTGGGTCGACGCCTTGGCGACCGCGGTCGAGCCGGGGGCCACGAGGATCCCCGTCCCGCGCGGCGCACCGTCGAGCGCCGGGGTGCGCAGGAGCAACGTGACGAGGCGGATGTCGGTGCCGCGCGGAAGGACGACGGTCGTGCCGGCGGTCCTCTCGGCCCCAGCCCCTGCGCCGCTCTCGGGGCCACCGGTCCCCGCGTCGCGACCGAGGATCCGCAGTGCGTCCTGCCCGGTCGTCGCGACGACGACGCGTCGCGTCCTCAGGAGCTCGCCGGCCGTCGTGCGGACCACCCACGTGGCGGCCCCGTCGCCCGCCCGCACGACGGACTCGACGCCCACCCCTGTCCGCACGTCGCCGTGAGCCCGCACCGCGTCCTCGAGGGCGGCGACGAGCCGGTTCATCCCGCCCGCGATCCCGCGCACCGCGGAACCGGCGGGAGCCTGCGACCGCAGCGCCCGGACTGCCGCGGTGAGAGACCCGGTGCGCTCGAACGCCGCGAGCAGGCCGGGCGCGACCGCATCGACGGAGAGCAGCGAGGGGTCGCTCGAGTGCACGCCGCCGGCGACCGGGGTGACGAGCCGGTCGAGCACCCGGGACCCGAGGCGCGAGCGGACGAAGGTCGCGAGGTTCGTCGTGTCGGCCCACCGGCGGGGCAGCACGGTGTCCGCGGCAGCACGGAGAGCACCGAGCACGCCCACGGCCCGCCGGGTGTCCGCGGCCCACGGGTGGCCCGGGATCCCGAGGACTCCCGCGGCGGGCAGCGGGAAGACACCCGCCGGTCCGCCGGCCCAGGCGCTGAGACCGCTCGGCTCCACGGTCTCGAGGCCCAGCGCGGCGACGAGCTCCGCGACCGGACGGCTGCGCACGGCGAAGGACTCGGCGCCGACGTCGACCGCCACCGACCGTCCGCCGGCGTCCAGCACCCCCGGCACGAGGTAGCCGCCGCACCGGGCCGACGCCTCGAGCACGAGCGGTCGCAGCCCCTGCTGCACGAGGGCGAACGCTGCGGTGAGGCCCGCGACACCGCCGCCCACGACGATCGCGTCAGGAGTGCCGGGCGCTGTCTCGAGCGCCGCGTCCGTCGATCCCGGGCCGCTCCCCAGCCCGCTCATCAGGCGAGGGAGTGGACGAGCTCGACGATCCGGGTGAGGACCGTCGGGTCCGTCTCGGGCGGGACGCCGTGACCGAGGTTGACCACGTGGGCGGGAGCCGACCGTCCGCGCTCGACGACGTCGCGGACGTGGGCCTCGAGGACCGGCCACGGCGCGCCGAGGTAGGCGGGGTCGATGTTCCCCTGGAGCGGCGTCGTGCCGCCGAGGAGCGTGCTCGCCTCGTCGAGCGGTGTGCGGTAGTCGACGCCGATGACGTCCGCCCCCACAGCCCGCATGGCGGGCAGGAGGTGGGCGGTGCCGGTGCCGAAGTGGACCACCGAGACCGGCAGGTCGTGCACGTTGGACAGGGCGCGCGCGGACGACGGGGCGACGTGCGCCTCGTAGTCCGCGAGGCTCAGGCTCCCGGCCCACGAGTCGAAGAGCTGGGTGGCGCTCGCGCCGGCGAGGACCTGCCCGCGCAGGAACCGGCCGGTGACGTCCGCGGCCCAGGTCGTCAGACGGGACCACGACTCGGGGTCGGCGTGCATCATCGTGCGGGCCGCGAGGTGGTCGCGGGACGGGCGCCCCTCGACCATGTAGGCGGCGAGCGTGAACGGTGCGCCGGCGAAGCCGATGAGCGGTGTGCCCCCGAGCTGGTCGACGGTGAGCGCGACCGCCTCGCGGACCGGGGCCATGGCCTCGTCCGTGAGCTCCTTCTCGACGAGCCTGTCGACGTCCTGCGGTGTGCGGACCGCGGCGCCGAGGACGGGACCCACACCGGGCGCGATGTCGACGTCGACCCCCGCGAGACGCAGGGGCACGACGATGTCCGAGAAGAAGATCCCGGCGTCCACCCCGTGCCGGCGGACCGGCTGGAGTGTGATCTCGCTCGCAAGATCGGGCCTCAGGCAGGACTCCAGCATGCCCACGCCCTGGCGCAGGTCGCGGTACTCGGGGAGGGACCGACCGGCTTGTCGCATAAACCAGATCGGCGTGATCCCGGGGCGTTCGCCCCTAAAGGCCTGGACCAGCGGGGCATTTGTGGTGCGGCCGTCGGTGAGCGGGTGGGTGCTGGGGAGATTCACCCCTCGATTCTGCCTTTCCAACCCGGAAATGATTAAATCGAACCGCTGTGGTTCTCATGTCGATGACCGCCAGCCACCACGAGCTTGACCTCGAGGCGCTCGAGCAGCTGTCCAACGGCGCGCACTCGATGGGTAAGTCGGCCGTGCAGGCTTGCGAGATGATCACCGGTGCCGTCGTGCTCGCGACGTGCAACCGGTTCGAGCTGTACCTGGATGTCGCCGACCCGCCCAGCACCTTCCCGGCGGTGACCGAGCGCGACCTCCAGCACGCGGCGCTCGAGATCGCCCACCTCATCGCCGAGAAGTCCGGCGCGAGCCGGGAGGCCGCCCGGTCGGCGTTCACCGTCCGCAGCGGCCCCGACGTCGCCGCACACCTCTTCTCCGTCGCCGCCGGCCTCGACTCGATGGTCGTCGGAGAGCGCGAGATCGCCGGCCAGGTGCGGCGGGCCCTCGACGCCGCGCACGTCGAGCGCACCACGAGCTCGCGGCTGGAACGTCTCTTCCAGCGTGCGTCGCGCACGTCGAAGCGGATCAGCCACGAGACGCACCTCGGCGCCGACGGCCGGTCGGTCGTGTCCGTGGGGCTCGACCTCGCCGAGCCGAGCATCCCGCCGTGGCGCCAGACGAGCGCCGTCATCGTCGGGACGGGTGCCTACGCGGGTGCCAGCATCGCCGCCCTCCGCTCGCGCGGCTGCACCGACATCTCCGTGTACTCAGCCTCCGGCCGCGCGCCTCAGTTCGCCGCCGACCGCGGCGTCACCGCAGTCTCCGACCTCGTCGAGGCGCTCGAGGCAGCCGACCTCGTGGTCTCGTGCAGCGGAGCCGGCGGACGTCGCGCCGGGGCGCACGCTCTCGAGCCCGCCGCGCAGCTCATGGAGGAGCGCCCCGCACCCCGTCCCGCGCCGAGCCCCGCCGGCCCGCACGCGGTGACGCTCGCCGGTGACGCGACCGACCCGCACGCCAGCGCGTCGACCGACTCGTCGGTCCTCGACTACGTCCTGCAGAGTGCCGCCGTGGTCACCGCGCGCGAGCGGGCGAGCGAGCGAGCGGGGGAGGAAGGGCCGCAGCGCCCCCTCGTCGTCCTCGACCTCGCCCTCCACCACGACGTCGACCCGCGCGTCGGCGACATCGACAACGTGCTGCTCATGGACCTCGCGACGATCCGCGCGCACGCACCGTCCACCTCGTCGGAGCCCGTGCTCAAGGCACGGGCGATCGTGCGCGACGCGGTCGAGGACTACACGGACCGCGAGGCCGTGCGCTCGGCGGACAAGGTCGTCGTCGCCCTGCGCACGCGGATCGAGGCCGAGCTCGAGGCCGAGCTCGAACGCTCGGCGCGCGACTTCTCGACGCCCGCAGACGTCGAGGCGCACGCGCGCTCGTTGCGGCGGCTCGCGGGTGCGCTCCTCCACCGGGGCATCGTCCGTATCCGCGAGGCGGCCCGCAGCGGAGAGCCGCTCGACGAGATCGTCGCCGACCTCACCGATCCCGACTCCGCGCTGGACGGCGAGGTCCAGGACGCCACGGTCCTCTCCCTCACCGATCGCCAGGCGACGCAGGGCGGCACGCGCGCGGGCTGACCGCGATCAGCACCGTGGTCCGGACAGCCCACCTTCTCGGACAGCACCGTGGGCCGCACACGGTCGTCGTGTGCGGCCCACGGTCGGGTCCTACCTGTGGTGCGGGTGTGGCACCGGTTCAGTCCCGGCTGACGCGGGTGTCGACCCCTTCGAGCAGGGTCTGCACCTCCTGTGCTGTCGTCGCGGCCCTCAGCTGGGCGACCTGCTGCGGGTCGACGAAGATCTGTGCCATCTTCGCGAGCACCTCGAGGTGGTCGTTGCCCATGCCTGCGATACCGACGACGAACTCGGTCGGCTTGCCGTCCCAGCTGACGCCCTCGGGGTAGCGGACGAAGGAGATCGCCGTGCGGCGCACGAGGCCCTTGGCCTCGTTGGTGCCGTGGGGGATCGCCAGGCCGCTGCCCATGTGGGTCGACACGGACCGTTCGCGGTCGTGCATCGAGTCCACGTAGGCGCTCGGCACCGCTCCGGTGGAGACGAGGAGCTGTCCGGCTTCGGAGATCGCCTCGTCCCGGGTGGTGGCCTGCCCGGCGAGGACGATCGACTCCAGGGCGAGGACGGATGTGCCGGTCGGTGCGGGGTGCTCGGCTGCGTGCGCGCCGGCCGGGGCCGCTGCCCCGTTGGTCCGCTGGAGGAGCTCCACGACCTCGTCGTAGCGTGGGCTGGACATGAAGTTGTCCACCGAGACGTGCACCGCGCTGGGTGTCCGCTGCTCGGCGCGCTCGGTGAGGTCCTGGTGGGTGACGACGAGGTCGTAGGTGTCCGTGAGGCTGGAGATGGCCTTGTTGACGACCGTGACGTCCTCGAAGCCGGCAGCGCGGACCTTCTTGCGGAGCACGGAGGCCCCCATGGCGGAGGAACCCATGCCGGCGTCGCACGCGAAGACGATGCTGCTGATGGTGCCCGTGCGGGTGGCTGCACCGTTCGCGCCGAGCAGCGCGGAGGAGGCGACCGAGCGCTTGCCCTTCATCGACTCCATGTCTGCCGTAGCGCCCGCGAGGTCGTCCGAGTCGGACTTGTCGAGCTTGAGCAGCACCGACGCGACCGCGAACGTCACCGCGGCGGAGAAGACGACGGACAGGATGACGCCGACGAGGCTGCTGACCGGCGACTGGATGATCACGGCGATGATCGAGCCGGGTGCGGCCGGGGCACGCAACCCGGAGCTGAAGACGAGGTTGGTCGCCACGCCCGTCATGCCGCCGGCGATGACGGCGAGGATGAGCTTCGGCTTCATGAGCACGTACGGGAAGTAGATCTCGTGGATGCCACCGACGAACTGGATGAGGATGGCGCCAGGAGCGGAGGCCCGTGCCAGGCCGGTGCCGAAGACGGCGAACGCGAGGAGCAGGCCGAGGCCCGGGCCGGGGTTCGCCTCGATGAGGAAGAGGATCGACTGGCCCTCGGTGGCGGCCTCGTTGGTGCCCAGCGGCGTGAACACGCCGTGGTTGATCGCGTTGTTGAGGAAGAGGATCTTGGCGGGCTCGACGAAGATCGACGTGAGCGGCAGGAGGCTGTTCTCGACGAGGAAGTCGACGACCTTCTCGGCGGCCGCGGAGAAGGCGGAGACGAAGGGGCCGGCGACGACGAAGCCGACGATCGCGAGGAGCATGCCCCAGATCCCGGCCGAGAAGTTGTTGATGAGCATCTCGAAGCCGGGACGGATCTTGTGCTCCCAGAGGGCGTCGAGCCGCTTCATCGACCAGCCGCCGAGGGGGCCCATGACCATGGCGCCGAGGAACATCGGCACGTCGGCCCCGGTGATGGCGCCCATCGTGGCGATGGCGCCGACGACGCCACCGCGGACGGTGTCGTCGTACATCATCCGGCCGCCCGTGTAGCCGATGAGGATCGGCAGCAGGTAGGTGATCGACGGGCCGACGATGCCGGTCCCGTCGGCGCCGGCGCCCCAGCCGCCGAAGTGCTCGACGAAGCCGTAGCCGCCGTCGTAGCCGACCCAGCCGCCGATGAGCGTGATCCACCCGACCTCGATGAAGAGGGCGGTGATGAGCCCCCATGCGATGAACGCGGCGATGTTGGGCAGCACCATGTTGGACAGAGCTGTCCCGAGCTTCTGCACAGCGACGCGCAGGCCCCCCCGAGCCGGGCGCGCATCGGTGTTTGTTGACATATCTCCTCCTTGAGATGTGTGACGGGCCCCGACCTCGACTGTGAGGACAGTGACCGAGGTCACGACTGATGCCTAGTAAACCGTACATACGGGTGGGTTGCCAACCACTTCCAACTTCATATCTGCCCGAAGATGTGGTTATGATGCGAGAGTCGACGACGACGCGCGTCGCCGCCCCAACACGAGGAGGACCAATGAAGGTTCTGCGTTTCTATGCGCCCGAGGACGTCCGTCTGGAAGACCGGCCGGAGCCCGAGTGTGGCCCGGGTGAGGTCAAGCTCCGCGTCCGCAACTGCTCCACCTGCGGCACCGACGTGAAGATCTTCCACAACGGCCACCAGAACCTCAGCCCTCCTCGCACCATCGGCCACGAGATCGCCGGTGAGGTCGTCGAGGTCGGCGCCGACGTCGCCAGCACGTACGGCCAGGAATGGGCCGTGGGCGACCGCGTCCAGGTCATCGCCGCCGTACCGTGCGGCGAGTGCTACGAGTGCCGCAAGGGCTGGATGGCCGTCTGCGAGAACCAGACCTCCGTCGGCTACCAGTACGAGGGCGGCTTCGCCGAGTACATGATCGTCCCGAGCCAGGTGCTCAAGGTCGACGGTCTCAACCGCGTCCCCGACAACGTCGGCTTCGACGAGGCGTCCGCCGCCGAGCCGCTCGCCTGCGCCATCAATGCCCAGGAGCAGCTCGGGATCGAGGAGGGCGACGTGGTCGTCGTCTTCGGTGCCGGCCCCATCGGCTGCATGCACATCCGCGTCGCCCGCGGCGTCCACAAGGTCGGCGCGGTCTACCTCGTCGACGTCAACGCCGACCGCCTGAGGATGTCCGCGGACGTCGCGAAGCCCGACGCCGTCATCGACGGCTCCAAGGAAGACGTCGTCGCCCGCGTCATGGAGCTCACCGGCGGACGGGGTGCCGACGTCATCATCACCGCCACCGCAGCGAAGGTCGCCCAGGAGCAGGCGATCGCCATGGCTGCCCGCAACGGCCGCATCTCCTTCTTCGGCGGACTGCCCAAGACGGACCCGGTCATCGCGTGCGACTCCAACGTGGTGCACTACCGCCAGCTCCACATCCACGGTGCCAACGGCTCCGCCCCGGAGCACAACAAGCGCGCCCTGCAGTACATCTCGACGGGCCAGGTCCCGGTCAAGGACCTCATCACCCACCACATCCCCCTCACCGACGTGCTCAGCGCGTTCGACCTGGTCCGGAGCGGCGAGGCGATCAAGGTGACCGTCGAGCCCTGACCCGACCGACGCGTAGCATCGCCCGGTAGCGTGTAGGTAACTGTCGGTAACATGTCGGTCGGTCCGAGGGAGCAGGGTGTACGCAGAGGAGCGCCAGCAGGCCATCGCCGAGCTCGTCCAGGCGCGTGGACGCGCGTCCGTCAACGAGCTCGCGAAGGACTTCGCCGTCACGACGGAGACCGTGCGGCGAGACCTCAGCGCGCTCGAGACGGCTCGCGTCGTGCGTCGTGTGCACGGCGGGGCCGTCCGAGCGGCATCGCTGCCGGTCACGGAGAGCGGCCTCGACGAGCGTGACGCCACGCAGGCCCGGGAGAAGGAGCGCATCGCGCGCGCCGCCCTGGGCCTGCTCCCGGCCGACGGCGGCAGCGTCCTCATCGACGCCGGGAGCACGACGGGTCGGCTCGCCGACCTCCTCCCGCTCGACGCGCGCCTGACCGCGTTCACCCACGGGGTGCCGATCGCCTCCCGGCTCGCCACGCTCCCGGGCGTCGAGCTCCACCTGCTCCCCGGCCGTGTCCGCACGACCACCCAGGCGGCGGTCGGCATCGAGACGGTCCAGGCGCTCGAGCACCTGAGGGTCGACGTCGCCTTCCTCGGTGCCAACGGCATCAGCCTCGAGCACGGCGTCTCCACCCCGGACCCTGAGGAGGCTGCGGTGAAGCGCGCCGTCGTGCGCGCCGCGCGGCGCGTCGTGGTGCTCGCCGACTCGACGAAGTTCGGCCTCGACGCGACGGTGAGCTTCGCCGGGCTCGAGGACGTCGACGTCGTCGTGACGGACTCCGCTACGCGCGAGCTCCCGCTCCACGTGCTCCGCGAGGCCGGCATCGAGGTCGTCGTCGCCTGACGCGGTCGGCACCTCCCGCCGAGAGGCGCTCCGCGCTAGTCTTCGGGGCGTGCGCCTGGGAGTCATCGACATCGGATCCAACACCGTCCACCTCGCTGTCGTGGACGCGGTCCGCGGGGCGCGCCCTGTGCCGGCCGCCTCGCAGCGCACCGTCGTGCGTCTCATGCGCTACCTGGGCGACGACGGTGCCATCAGCACCGAAGGGGTCGCGGCGCTGACCGAGGCGGTGGCGATCGCCGCTGCGGCCGCGCAGGCCCACGAGGTCGACGAGACCGTTGCGATCGCGACCTCAGCCCTGCGCGAGGCCACGAACGGCCCTGAGGTGCTCGCTGTCCTCGAGCAGAGCATCGGCGCCCCCTTGAGGGTCCTGTCCGGGGAGTCCGAGGCACGCCTCACGTTCCTCGCGGTGCGCCGCTGGTACGGCTGGGGCGCGGGCAGGCTGCTGGTCCTCGACATCGGTGGCGGCTCGCTCGAGATCGCTGCGGGGACGGACGAGGTCCCCGAGGTGGCGATGTCCTTGCCGCTCGGTGCAGGGCGGCTGACCCGCGCCCACCTGCGTCACGACCCTCCGCAGGCCGGCGAGATGACCGAGCTGCGCGACGTGGTCCAGCGCGAGCTCGCTGCCGTGAAGCGAGTGTTCGCCGACCAGCCCGCCCCCGACCATGTCGTCGCGACCTCCAAGACCTTCCGGTCGCTCGCGCGCCTCGCGGGTACCGAGGTCGACGCGGTCGGACCTGCGGACGCGTGGCGCATGCGCCGCTCCGACCTCAAGGACTGGGTCGGGCGCCTGGCGGCGATCCCGGCCGAGCAGCGCCAGTCCCTCCCGGGCATCACCGCAGAGCGGACCCATCAGATCGTCGCAGGCGCGGTCGTCGCTCACCAGACCATGAAGGCCCTCGGCGTCGACGAGGTCGAGGTGTGCCCGTGGGCGCTGCGCGAGGGTGTGCTGCTGAGGCGGCTCGACCAGCTCTGAGCCAGAGCGGGGACCTCGTCCGAGTCTGTGCGAGCGGGCTGCGGGAGCCGCTCGGAAGGATCGTCACGGGCTGTGCAGCGATCGTCGGTGAGCTAGCCCTCGTCCGCGTCCGCCGCCTCGTCCTCGGTGAGCGGGCCGCCCACGCGGTACTGGCCGTCGTCGTTGAGCACCTCGACCGGCACGGACAGGTCCTCGCCGCCGGACGTGAACGTGCACTCGAGCTGCTCACCCCCCTGCGCGACGACGTCCGCCGGGCACTCGACGTCGTCGACGTCGGTCAGCTCGAAGTCGTCGGTGAGGACGTCCCGGACACCCGACTCGAGCGCCTCCTGCTCGAACAGCGGCGCGGCCGTGAAGGCACCCGTCGCGAGGAGGGTCGCCGTCACCGACAGCGCGGCAGTCACGAGGGCCGTCACGACGATCGTCGTCATCCGACCGCGGCTCGTCGTGCGCGGCGTGGTCGGTGCGGGCCCACCCTGCAGGTATGGAGCCTGCTGCGGGTACTGAGCCTGCTGCTGGTACGGGCCGTGGTCCTGGTGCTGCGGGGTCTGCCCGTAGCTGCCGGTGGGGACGGTCGGGCTCGGCGCTGGTGCCTGCGGCGCCGGGGGAGGCGGCAGGACGGGAGGCTGCGGGACCTGCGACCCGGGGGAGTCCGGAACCTGGCCGTACGGCGCGGGCGTGCTCATGTCAGGTTTCCCATCTCGGTGTAGAACGCGTCGACCTCGTCGTCCGGGACGACCGTGACGTCGGCGGGTGCGGGTGCGGCGGGGAAGTCCGTGCGGGTGGCCTTGCCGGTGATCTCGAAGCCGACCTGGAGGACGAGGTCCTCCGCGCCGTCGGTACCGCGGACGGTGCCGTTGAGCTCCATCTTCAGGAGCCGGCCCTCGGCGTCCTGCCACAGGCTCACCGGGATGAACGACTCGAGCATCTCGTCCGAGAGCTCGTCGGCGATCTCCGGCGGGAGGTTGAGGATCATGCCGTCCTCGAGGACGGCGGCGAGCGTCACCTCCGTCTCGGACAGCACGCTCCCGTCGTCCTCGGTGCGGACGAAGCGGCGCATCGCGTCGCCCCGCTCGGACTCTGCCGTGCGCTCGATCGCCTCGCGGACCTCGCACACGGTCTGGAAACCGTCGACGAAGCACATGGTGCGCAGGCCGGCCACGAGGTCGTCCTCACCGGGGTGCCCGTAGATGGTCGGCACCTGGGCCCAGGAGGTCGGCGCGAGCGGGGCGTACCCGTCGCCGAGCAGGAGGTAGTCGACCGTCTCGCCGCCGATGTGGAGGGTGTCGATCGTGTAGCCCTCGTCGGCATCGGTCTGCTGGATGAAGATCGAGGCAGGGTTCCCGCGGATCGCGACGACCGACTGCGAGCCCGTGTCCTTGTCGCCGTAGGTGGCGTGGACGTAGGAGACGCCGGTGACGTCCGTCGAGGAGTCGGAGCGGAACGGGCTGGAACCCTCGATCGCGGAGTCGAGCAGCACGAGCTGGGCGTCGAAGCGCTCGGCAGCCCGGGAGTCGACCACGTCCCAGTCCGGGAACGCCTCGCCGTCGACCGGCTCGCTCGCGCAGCCGGCGAGCAGGACGACGAGCCCGGTGGCGAGCAGCCCGCGTGCCAGGGTCCGGCCGCGCATCACAGACCTCCTGCCGCGGTGAAGACGTCGAGCGCGCTGGCTCCGAGGGGCATGCCACCGATGTCGTCGTACCCGCGGAACGACGTCGTGGCGACCAGGTAGCCGGCGCCGGTGACGGGGTCGTAGTTCGTCAGCCACGCGCCCCCGGAGGCACCCTGCGTCATGTCGCACTCGATCCCGTACGCCCCGCGCAGCGACGTGAACCAGTCCTCGCTCGCGCAGTACCGCTCGGACGTGCCGTCGAACGGGTCGGCCGACGGGTACCCGACGACGACGAGCTCCTCCGCAGGGACGCCGAACGCGATGCCCTGGCCGCCGGTGACGTCCTGGATCAGCTGCCCCGACGTCTCGTCGGGTGCCATGGTGAGGAACGCGAAGTCGTACGCCCAGCCGTCCCCGCTGATCGCGCCGTTCTCGTCGACGGACGCGGAGTCCGCGAACTCCTGCGGGCCGTGGGCGGAGGTCGCGGCCCAGCGGCCGTACGGGGCCACGCTGCTGTCGTCGGCGTCGTTCGGGACGAACATGACGTTGCTGCCCCACTCGGTGTCGCCCGCGAAGTCCCACAGGCAGTGCGCGGCGGTCGCGACGGTGCTCTTGGACGCCGAGGTGACGACCGTCGCGGAGCAGACGTAGTCGCCGTCCGCGAAGCTGATGTAGAGGCGCCCGAGGGTCGAGGCCGCCAGGCCCGTCGCCTCGAAGACGTCACCGGCGCTCGCGTTCGGCAGCTGCGGCCCGGCAGGGTTCACCGGCCCGGTGGTGGGGTCGACCATGATCCCGGTCGCGGGGTCCGGCGGGGTGTCGACGACCGTGTCGTCGGTGTCCGACGGTGTGGTGTCCTTCGGCTTCGCGTCTTTGCGACGGTCGTCGGTCCAGTAGTCGTTGATCTCTTGGGGCGACTCGTCGTAGTCGTGACGCAGCGAGACCGTGTCCGTCTCGATGGGCGGACCGATCTGGGAGTTCTTCAGGCCCGCGACCGGCTCGCCGTCGACGGCAGCAGCGCACCCGGCCGCGAGGGCGAGCACGAGCACCAGGCCGGCAGCGCGTCCCGCGGAGCGACGAGCGGGCGAGGTGCGCGGGACCGCCGAGCGTCGCGTGCGGGAGGGAGAGCGCATAGCGAGAGGATGCCACGGATCGTCGAGCGCGCCGTGACATCCCACGGTGAGGTCGCCGCGACCCGCGCGCGAGCGTCCCGCTGAAGCGTTTAACTTCGGCTGATCTCTGCGGATCCTGGGTATGTTGGCGAGCGGATGGGGATATCTCCCCATCCGGCGTCGCGCGGCCGGTGGGACGTCCCGCGGCCGGGAACAGGGGAGCCGTGAGCGAGACAGACGACCAGCCGGGCGAGCCGCGAGCCCCTGCCGTGCACGGGCCCGGAGCGCACGGGCCACCGGGGCACGGACCACCGAGCGCAGACCGGTCGCGGGCGCGGTACGACACGTTCTTCGGCGACGCCTCGGCCTACTCCGACCCCAACCACATCTGGGACGAGATGAACGGCGGCCCGCTCGACGAGCAGTGACGGCTGCGCCCCGCCGGGCACGTCCGGGAGTCGTCCGTACGCTGGCCTCATGGACGGTGACCCGCATGGACTGTGACGTCGTGGTGGTCGGGGCCGGCGTCGCCGGTCTGGAGTGTGCGCGGACCCTGCACGAGCACGGTGTCGCGGTGCGGGTGGTCGAGGCGGGGGATGCTGTCGGTGGCCGGGTGCGCTCGGACCGGATCGACGGCTTCACCGTCGACCGGGGGTTCCAGCTCCTCAACCCCGCCTATCCGGCGGTCCGTGCACGGGTCGACGTGGACGCGCTCGACCTGCGCCCGCTGCTGCCGGGCGTCGTGGTGCGCCGGGACGACCGCCTCGCGCTGCTCGCCGACCCGCGTCGAGCACCACGGCTCCTCGGCCGCACCCTGCGCAGCGGCTACGTCCGGCCGCGAGAGATCGTGGCGCTCGCCCGCTGGGCGGCTCCGGCGCTCGGCCCCGCGCGTCGTCTCGTCGACGGACCTGACGAGACCCTCGCCCAGTCCCTGGACCGTACGGGCGTCGACGGGACGATCCGCGACGAGGTGCTCGCGCCGTTCCTCGCCGGGGTCCTCGCCGAGGACGACGGCACGACGTCCGCGGCGTTCGTGCGCCTCCTCGTGCGGATGTTCCTGCTCGGCACCCCCGGTGTCCCCGCCGGCGGGATGGGCGAGCTGCCCGCCCAGCTCGCGCGGGACCTGCCGGACGTGGCGCTCGGGACGCGGGTCGAGTCGATCGAGCGGACGGGAGGCGAGACCGGCCACAGTGCAGTGCGGGTGCGCACCGGCAGGAGCGGGGGCGGGGAGGGCGGGACCATCGACGCCCGGGTCGTCGTCATCGCGACCGACGCCGTGACCGCGGAGGCGCTCGCCGGAGTGCGTGCACCGGCCATGAAGGGCCTCGTCACGCACTGGTACGCCGCCGACGAGCCGCCGCGCACCGACGCGGCGATCGTCGTGGACGGGCGACGGCGCGGCGGTCGTCGGCCCGGTCCCGTGGTCAACGCGGCCGTCATGAGCAACGCCGCCCCGACGTACGCCCCGCCGGGCCAGCACCTCGTCCAGGTCACGTGCCTGCTCGGCGCCGGGGCTGCTGCGGAGCCGCCCGCGGAACCCGAGGTGCGGCGCCAGGCCGGCGAGATGTTCGGCGTGAGCACCTCGACGTGGCGCGAGATCACACGCCATGTGGTCCCCGGCGCACTGCCGGCGCAGCCGGTCCCGCTCGTCACCCGCCACGAGGTCGACCTCGGCGGCGGGGTGTTCGTCTGCGGTGACCACCGCGACACCGCGTCGCTGCAGGGCGCGCTCGTGTCCGGGGCCCGCACGGCGGAGGCGGTCCGGCGCAGGCTCGCAGGCGGCGCGTAGACGCTACCTGCGAGCCCGCACGCCGGACGAGCCGAGCGACCCGCGGGAAGAGCGGCTACAGGTAGTCGGCGACGAGCTTCTCCGCCAGGCCCACGTACGAGCCGGGGGACATCGCTGAGAGGCGCTCGGCGAGGTCGTCGGGCAGACCGAGGCCGGCGATGAAGGTGCGCAGGTCGTCGCCGTCGATGCGGTGGCCGCGCGTGAGGTCCTTGAGGCGCTCGTAGGGGTTCTCCATGCCGGTGACGCCCGCGACGGACGCGGCGCGCATGGCCGACTGGATCGCCTCGCCGAGCACCTCCCAGTTGCCGTCGAGGTCCTCCGCGAGCAGGTCGTGGTTGACGGCGAGCGCCTTGAGGCCACGGCGCACGTTGTCGATCGCGAGGAGCGAGTGGCCGAACGCGGGGCCGATGTTGCGCTGCGTCGTGGAGTCCGTGAGGTCGCGCTGCAGACGGCTCGTGACGAGCGTCGCGGAGAGCGTGTCGAGGAGCGAGCTCGAGATCTCGAGGTTGGCCTCGGCGTTCTCGAACCGGATCGGGTTGACCTTGTGCGGCATCGTCGAGGAGCCGGTCGCGCCCGGGACGGGGATCTGCGTGAAGAAGCCGAGCGAGATGTACGTCCACACGTCGGTCGCGAGGTTGTGGAGGATGCGGTTGAAGCGGGCGACGTCCGCGTAGAGCTCGGACTGCCAGTCGTGGCTCTCGATCTGCGTGGTGAGCGGGTTCCACGTGAGGCCGAGGTGCTCGACGAACGCCTTCGAGACCGCAGGCCAGTCGGTGCCGGGGACGGCGACGACGTGGGCGCCGTACGTGCCCGTCGCGCCGTTGAGCTTGCCGAGGTACTCCGCGCCCTCGACGCGGCGGACCTGGCGGCCGAGGCGGTGCGCGAGGACGGCGAGCTCCTTGCCGACCGTCGTCGGCGTGGCGGGCTGGCCGTGGGTGCGGCTGAGCATGGGGACGCTCGCGTGCTCGCGTGCCATCGCGGAGATCTGCTCGACGAGGTCGCTCGCGGCAGGCAGCCACACGTCGCGGACGGCGCCCTGGACCATGAGCGCGTAGGAGAGGTTGTTGACGTCCTCGCTCGTGCACGCGAAGTGGACGAGCTCGCCGACCGACGGCAGCACGGTGTCCGCACCGACCATGCCGGGGGCGGCCGCGAGACGGCGCTTGAGGAAGTACTCGACCGCCTTGACGTCGTGGACGGTCTCGCGCTCGATGTCGGCCATCTCCGCGATGCCCACCGCGGAGAAGTCGCTGACGACCGATCGCAGGTACGTCTTCTCCGCGTCGCTCAGGCGGGGCGCACCGGGAACGACCGGGCCGTCCGGGGTGCCGTCGGTGAGCGCGACGAGCCACTCGACCTCGACGTGCAGCCGCTCCCGGTTGAGCGCCGCCTCGGACAGGTGGTCGACGAGCGGGGCGACCGTCGCGCGGTACCGCCCGTCGAGCGGTCCGAGGGCGATGGGGGGCGTGACGTCCGCGAGGCTGGCGCGCGACGAGGCAGGGAGCGGGGAGCTGGTGGGCATGGGCGACATTCTTCCACGGGAGGCTGCCGCAGCGGCGGAACGTCCGCAGGCTGCTGTGCACAGGGCGGGGACCACGGGCCGCATCCCCAGCGCCGGTTCCACCGTCCGTCCGGCCCGCGTCCTGGAACCTATCGTCCGGACATGACCTTCACCCATGACCTCAGCGGCTTCAGCGGCCTCGCGGCCACCCTGACGCTGGCCGAGCAGGACGTCGCCGACGCCGCGGCCGCCCTGAGCAGCGCAGCGCTCGTCGACTGGGCATCGACCTCGGCGACCCTCTACCAGGAGGCCCTCACGGCGGCGGCGCTCCAGCTGACGATCATCGACCTCGCCCTGAGCAACGCCCGCGCGTCGCTCGTGGCAGCCGACGCGTGAGCGCAGACAGCGCCGACGGCACCGGTCGAGGCTCGAGCAGCATCACGCAGATCACGGTGATCGGTGGCGTGACGCGGATGGATGCCGACACCGTCAGCATGGCCGAGGCCGCCCGGCTCGTGGCCACGGCCGCGAGCCACCTCGCGTCCGCTCGGCTGCGGTGCACCCACATGATCGCCCGCATCGGCGACCTCACGATGCTCGAGACCTTCGGGTGGGGTCCCCTGGCCGAGACCCTCGACCAGAACCCCGGCTCGAACGCCGCGCTCCACCTCGACCAGGCGGAGACGAGCCTGGTTCTCGCCCGGACGGCCCTCGCACTCCAGAAGACGGACCTCGAAGACCTCTCCGTCAGCACGCTCGGTGCCGCGGACCGGTACAGCGAGGCCGAGGAGACGGTGGCGGCGGGGTTGCTCGACGCCGCAGGCGGCGTGTCGACCTGGTCGCTCCTGTCGCCCTTCGCTCTCCAGTCCGCTCTCGCGTTCGCATCGACGGCGACGATCGGCGCAGCCAGGTCGGACGCGACGTCGTGGCGGGACCGCGTCGTCGGCGGCGGCGCGGCGGTCGTCGGTGGGCTGAACCCGCGTCGTGACCCCTTCTCGACCCCGGGTGCGGACGACGCCTCGATGGTCCTCGGAGCAGGGGCGGGCTGGTTCGCCCGCTGGACCGGCCCGGGCTCGCAGCGCCTCAAAGGCCTGCTGGGAGCCCCTGTGACACCTCGACCCGCGCTCGACTACCGCCCGGGCCACCTCGTCCAGTCGACCAGGACCGTCCCCCCGATCACCTCGGCCCTCGACGCCGCCGACGCGGTCGGCGACCTCCCGGACCGCAGCGTGAGCGTGCTGCGCAGCACCCACCTCGACGGGACCGAGACGTGGGCCGTGTTCGTCCGAGGGACCGACGACTGGGGCCTGGGCTCCGACAGCCCGTTCTCGGGCGAGGCGAACCTCGACCTCATGGCGGGCGGCCGGAGCGAGGGGATGACGCTCGTCGAGTCGGCCCTGCAGCAGGCCGGCGCGCCCGTGGGTGCCGCGGTCGGGCTCTACGGGCACAGCCAGGGCGGCATCGTCGCGATGCGCCTCTCCGACGACCCGGTCTTCCGCAAGCGCTACGACCTGCGATCCGTGACGACCTTCGGCAGCCCGACCGCGACGCTCACGCAGTCGTCGCCCGTACCGACCCTTCACGTCGAGAACAACCAGGAGTGGGTCTCGAGCGCCGACGCGTCCGTCTCGCGGGGGACCACCGACCGCGTCACGGTGAGCGCCGACCTGCCCGACGGCTACACCGGGTCTCCGCACAGCATGAGCACCCACCGGGAGGTCCTCGGTGCGGCGGTCGTGCAGGGCGACCCTGCGGTGCTCGTGGCCGTCGAGCAGCAGCAGGCCGTGCTCGGTGGGCCCGCCTTCGCCGGATCGACGACCCTCCCGCTGCCCGACGTCGAGATCACGGTGTTCAGCCCGGGACCCCCGACGGCGCAGGCCCCCGCCCCCGGGGCGGTACCACCGATGTTCACTGCGACGCCGACGCTGCCCGGGGCCGTCACATGGCCGGACCTGGACGGATCCGCCGGGGCGAACCCGTGGGCGCAGCCGGAGATGCCCCGGACCGAGGACGGTGCGATCGACTGGGACGAGGCCACCCGGCGGGCCCGGCCCGGTCTCGAGGCCGCACACGGCAGCGGCCGCTGAGCGTGCGATACGTTGGCCTCGCTCAGCGCCGAGCAGACAGACCCGAAGGAGTGGTGTCGATGACCGAGCAGGTGCTCTCCCGGCTGGAGGACGGCGTCCTCACGCTCCGCCTCGACCGGCCGGACAAGAAGAACGCCCTGACGCCCGCCATGTACACCGCGCTCGCCCGAGCGCTGGAAGCAGCCGACGCCGACCCGCAGGTCCGCGTGGTCGTCCTCACCGGCGGCCCCGACTGCTTCACCAGCGGCAACGACATCAGCGACTTCCTCCACACGCCGCCGGCCGACCAGAGCAACCCGGTCTTCACCTTCATGTGGGCGCTGTTCGACCTCGAGAAGCCCGTGGTCGCTGCGGTCGCCGGGCCGGCCGTCGGCATCGGGACGACCCTCCTGCTGCACTGCGACCTCGTGTACGTCGCGCAGGACGCCGTCCTGCGGATGCCGTTCGTCAACCTCGGGCTGTGCCCCGAGTACGGCTCGAGCCTCGTCGTCCCTCGCCTCGTCGGGCACGCCCGGGCCGCGCGCCTCCTCCTGCTCAGCGAGGCCTTCAGCGGTCAGCAGGCCGCGGACTGGGGGATCGCGAGCGAGGCTCTCGACGACGGCGCCGCGGCGCTGGCCCGCGCCCAGGAGGCGGCCCGTGCCCTCGCGGCGCTCGCGCCGGGCGCCGTCACGGACAGCAAACGGCTCATGCGCGCGCCCGGACGTGACGAGCTGCGCCGCGTCATCACCGAGGAGGGCGACGTGTTCGCCCAGCGGCTGCGCTCGCCCGAGGCCGTCGAGGCGCTGTCGGCTTTCGTCGAGCGGCGCGTCCCGGACTTCTCGAGCTTCTGACCGGCCTCCCCGCGTCTCCTGGGCAGCACCGCGGGGAGGGTGGGGATCAGCGGCGCTCGGCGCGGTCGGGCACCGCGAGAGAGATGAACAGGCTGAGGAGCGAGACGACGAACGCCCCGAGGACCGCCCACCAGAAACCGTCCACCCGCAGCCCCCAGTCGGTCTGCTCGGTGATCCACGCGGTGAGCAGGATCATCAGGGCGTTGACGACGAGCGTGAACAGACCCAGCGTGAGGATGTAGAGCGGCAAGGACAAGAGCGCCACGATCGGCTTGACGACGGCGTTCACCAGACCGAAGACGAGGGCGACCGCGAGGAAGACGACCACACGACCGCCCGTGCCGTCACCACCGACGACCTCGAAGTGGCTGCCCAGCAGGAGCGTCGCCAACCAGATGGCCACGGCATTGACGAGGACGCGCACGAAGAAGCTCATCTCCGAATCCTCCCATCGCCTCCGTGCACTTGTCCTCTTTCTGGGCATCTCGGGCGTGGCCCGTGAGCGCGCGGTCGTCGCCCCGCACGCGGGAGGTGCAAGACTTGCGGCGTGAGCTCGCGACGCGTCCCCCTCCGTCCTGCCATCAGCGCACTCCCGGCCTACGTGCCCGGCGCCCGACCCCAGGTGGGAGCCGCGGCGTACAAGCTCTCCTCGAACGAGAACCCGTACCCGCCGCTGCCCTCCGTGCAGGCCGCGATCATCGACGCGGCCTCGGACATCAACCGGTACCCGGACATGTTCGCCACCGAGCTCACCGAGGCCGTCGCCGCCGAGCTCACGCGCACCCTCAGCCCAGAGGCCCGCGACGCGAAGGGCGACATCACCCCCGCGCAGGTCGTCGTCGGCAACGGCTCGGTCGCCGTGCTCGCCCACGTCATCGAGGCGGTCGTCGACGCCGGCGACGAGGTCGTCTACCCGTGGCGGTCCTTCGAGGCGTACCCCATCGTCGTGAGCGTCGCGGGCGGCACCTCGGTGCAGGTCCCGCTCGCCGAGCACGGACGCCTCGACCTCGACGCCATGGCCGCGGCCATCACCGAGCGGACCCGTGTGGTCATGGTGTGCACGCCCAACAACCCCACGGGTTCCGCGGTCACGCAGACCGAGCTCCTCGCGTTCCTCGCCGTGGTCCCGTCCGACGTGCTCGTCATCGTCGACGAGGCCTACCTCGAGTTCGTCCGGATGGACGACGCGGTCGACGGCCTGGCCGCTCTCGCCGCGCACTCCAACGTCGTCGTGCTGCGGACCTTCTCCAAGGCCTACGGGCTCGCTGGGCTCCGCGTCGGGTACGCCGTGGCGCGTCCTCGGCTCGCCGCCGGCATCCGGTCCGCATCGACGCCGTTCGGCGTCTCGCACGTCGCGCAGCGGGCTGCGCTCGCGTCGATCCTGGCGAAGGACGAGCTGTTGGGCCGCGTCGACTCGCTCGTGGAGGAGCGGTCCCGGATGCTCACGGGCCTGCGCGCCCAGGGCTGGGACCTCCCGGAGACCCAGGCCAACTTCGTGTGGCTCCCGCTCGGTGAGCGGACCGCCGCGTGCGCCGCCGAGGCGGCCGGCGCGGGCGTCATCGTGCGCCCCTTCGCCGGCGAGGGGATCCGCGTGAGCGTCGGAGAGGCCGAGGCGACGGAGATCCTCCTCGCCGTCACCGCCGGGTGGCGCTGAGGCCCGTCACAGCTGCCCGGGGTAGAAGCCGACCCGGGCGAGCGGCTCGACGAGCTCGGCCTCCTCGTACGCGAGGTGCGAGAGCAGCGTGTCGCTGAGGAGGTTGACCGCCTCCTGCAGCGCGTCGAGGGCGTCCGGGTCCGCTGCGAGCGCGACGAGCGCCCGGTCGACGCCCTCGAGCACCTCGTGGATGGTGAGGTGCTCCTCGGTGAGCCGGTCGATCACGGGGGCGAGCTCGGCATCGGCGGAGCGCAGGTGCGGGAACACAGAACGGTCCTCGAGCGAATGATGCTGCGTGACGACGGTGCAGTACGCGGCGCAGTAGGCGCCGAGGGCCCAGCTGTTCTGGCGCATCGTCATCGTGTTGATCTCCGAGCGGGCACTGCCGATCGACCGTAGGCCGGCGCGGACCTGGCCGACGACGTCCTGGACGGCCGCGAGCTCGGAGCGCAGGTGGTCGTGGACGTCCACGAGGTGCTGGCCGGCGGCCCGGCCCGTCTCCGAGTACTCCGTCCGGGCAGGCGCCGGAGACCGGTGCGGTCGCGTCGACTCGTCCCAGGGGCGTGTGGCGGCGAGCCGTGTCCCGTCGTCGGGTGTGGGCGTCACGCCCAGGACCGTCGAGGTCTGCCCGATGATTGACGTCCCTGTGGGGCGCGCGCCCGTCGGAGCGTCCGCCCGCCCGCCCGCTTCCGTGACGTCCGGCACGGGCGACGACGCGGAGGGCGACACGCGCTCGGCCTCGACGGCAGCACGCACCTGCGGTGCGACCTCCTCGCCGAACCGGCGGAGGTCGGTGGCGTCGTCGGTGCCGAGGAGGAACGCGCTCATGCCCTCCGCGAGGACCATCTCGGTGAGCTCCTCGACCCACTGGTCGACCGGGCCCTGGAGCGGTCCGCGAGACGCCCCGCCGAAGGAGCCGGTGATGTTGAGGAGGCGTCGGACGTCGTGCGGCGACCGGCCCGCGGAGGTCGCCGCGTCGTCGATCGCGGCGTTGCCGGCCGACAGGTCTCCAGGCTGGAGGTAGCCGAGCGACGGCAGCCACCCGTCGGCGGAGCGGCCGGTGAGGGCGAGCATCTTCGGCTTGTACGCACCGAGCCAGATGCCGATCTCGTGGGCCGGCGCGGGCCCGCGCTTCGCTCCGGTGACGTGGTGGAACTCGCCGTCGACCCGGACGCCGCCGCGCTCCTCGGGCGCCCAGATCCCACGGATGATCTGGATCGCCTCGTCGAGGGCGCGCACGCCCTGCCCGGCGGTCAGCCGTCGCGCCCCCATCGCCTCGATGGCGTCCCAGAACGCGCCGGCTCCCAGCCCCAGCTCGACCCGGCCTCCGCTGAGCAGGTCGAGGCTCGCGGCCGCGCGCGCGAGCACTGCCGGCGGTCGCAGCGGCAGGTTGACGACGTTGGGGCTGAGCCGGATGCGCTCCGTGCGAGCGGCGACGTAGGCCAGCAGGGTCCACGTGTCGAGGAACGCCGGCTGGTACGGGTGGTCCTGGAAGGTCACGAGGTCCAGCCCGGCGTCCTCCGACACCTCGGCCAGCTCGACCGGCACCTGGGGCTGGGCGTTCGTCGGGGTGATGAAGGAGCCGAAGAGGAGGTCGTGCCCGTAGTCCGCCATGAGTGCAGTCTCCCTTGCGGGAGGATGCGGTGCTAGCTCGCGTCGAGGTAGGAGACGTCACCGCTGCTCGAGCGGATCGACACCGTCTGGGACGACGTCGGGTCCGTCGGCGCCTCGACCGTCGACCGCCCGTCGCCCGTGCTGATCTTCAGGGCCACCGGCGAGCCGGTGCCACGCACGACCACGTCACCGTCACCGGACATCGCCTCGACGTCGCCCATGACCCCGCCGACCTCGATCTCGCCGGAGGACGTCGTGACGACGGCGGAGCCGCCGATCCTTCGCGTCTCGACGTCGCCGTCACCGCTCACCGCGCTCACGTCGCCGTCCGCCCCGGCGACGACGACACGACCGCTGCTGGACGTCGCGGTGACGTGACCGCCCACGTTGCGCACGGTCACGTCACCGTCACCCGACACAGCCACGACGTGACCGCCGGCGTCGTCGACCTGCACGCGACCGCTGCTCGACTCCGCGTCGACCGAGCCGCCGGCCCGGAGCACCCGCACGTCACCGTCCGACGTCCGCAGGTCGAGATGACCGTCGACCCCCTCGGCTCGGACGGCTCCGCTGCTGGACCGCACCACGACGTCCGTGTCCCGTGGCACCCGGACGGTGAGGTCGATCCGGCAGACGCCGTTGTTCCACCACTGCGGGCAGTCGTGCTCCACGGCGAGCCGGTCGGCGGACTCGACGGCATCGTGGCTCGCGCGCTGGAACCCGGTCCGCGTCCGTGCCTCGACCGTCACGCTGCCCGGGTCACCGACCATGACGGTCACGTCTCCGTCGGTCGTCAGCTCGACGACCGCGGCCGCTGTGTAGACCTGGGTCGTGACGCGGGTTCCCGACGACATCCAGTCGATCGCCTGGTACCCGACCTGTGCGATGGCCAGCACACCTAGGGTCAGCCCGACCCACAGGAGGACGCGAGCGCCGGGGCCCCGCGGGTCGTGCGGTGTCGGCCGGGAACGCGGATCGCGCGGATCGCCGGGGACGTCCGGGCCCGCGGGCGGGGTGGGCTGGGCATCCACGACGGGCGCGCTCATGAGCGGTCTCCTTGACCTGGGTCGTGCTGGGTGGGTGCGTGCTCGAGCCAGCGGAGCACGGCGAGCACGCGGCGGTGGTCGTCGGCGTCGGGTGCGAGGTCGAGCTTGGTGAGGATGGACGTCACGTGCTTCTCGACGGCTGCGGTCCCGACGACGAGGTGCTCGGCGATCGCCCCGTTGGAGCGTCCTTCGGCCATGAGCCCGAGCACGTCCCGTTCGCGTGCGGTGAGCCGGTCGACACCGGTGCCGGTGGTGCGAGCCAGCAGCTGCGAGACGACCTCCGGGTCGAGCACCGTGCCGCCTGCCGCGACGCGGCCGAGCGCGTCGAGGAAGTCGTCGACGTCGGCCACCCGGTCCTTGAGGACATAGCCCAGCGCCCGGACGTCGCGCGCGAACAGCTCGCTCGCGTAGCGCTGCTCGACGTACTGGGAGAGCACGAGCACGGGCAGCCCGGGGTGCAGGCTCCGGAGGTGGACGGCGGCACGCAGGCCCTCGTCGGTGTGCGTCGGGGGCATGCGGACGTCGGTGACGAGGATGTCGGGCAGCGCGTCCGGGGTGAGGTGCGCGAACGCGGCGACGAGCTCGTCCGCCGACCGGTACCCCGTGACCTCGTGCCCCTCGGCGACGAGCAGACGCGTGAGCCCGTCGAGCAGGAGGACCGAGTCCTCAGTGATCACGATGCGCACGGTACCTCCACGGTGATGCGCGTCCCGCGGTCCTCGGGACTGTCGAGCAGGAACGTGCCGTCGAGCGCCTCGACCCGGCTGCGGAGACCGTCGAGCCCGCCTCCTGGCGCCGCGAGCGCGCCGCCGCGACCGTCGTCGGCGACCTCGAGGCGCAGGACGTCGCCGTCGACCTCGGCGCGCACGAGGACGCGCGCCGCGGCGGCGTGCCGTGCGGAGTTGGTGAGCGCCTCGGCGGTGACGAAGTACGCGGCTGCCTGGGCGCCAGGGCTCGCTGCCGCCAGCGCAGCGGCGTCCGGGACGTCGACGGTCACCGGGACGGGGTGCCGGGCAGCGATCGCGGAGAGAGCCGCGTCGAGGCCGCGGTCGGTGAGCACCGCCGGGTGGATGCCCCGGACGAGATCCCGCAGCTCGGTGAGCGTCTCCTTGATCTCCTGGTGCGCGTGGTCGAGCGCGGCAGTCGCGACGGCGGGGTCGGAGGCGGCGGCGCGTCTCGCCGTCCCGAGCTCGACCCCGAGCGCGACGAGGCGTTGCTGAGCGCCGTCGTGGAGGTCGCGCTCGATGCGCCGCCGGTCGTCGTCGGCCGCCCCGACCGCACGCGTGCGGGTCTGGTCGAGGTGCTCCGCGCGCTGCTGCGCGCGGTCGGCGTCCTCCCGGGCGGCGGAGGCTGCGGCCTCGGCGCGCTCGACGTCGGTGGTCGACCGGACGAGGAGGGCCCGTGCGAGCCGGACGTGGACGAGCGCCAGCCCTTGGCAGGCGGCCGCCCACAGCCACGGACCGACGAGCCCCAGGACGAAGAGCCCGACCTGCCAGGGGCTCAGTCCGCCGTCCCAGGCGACGAGGGGTGAGGCGATGAGCGCGAGCACGAGACCCAGGCCCCACGCGACCGTCACCTCGACGCTCACGAGTGCCAGCCCGAGGGCCGCGTAGAGGACGGCCGACCAGGCGGCCGGCTCGGTGAGAGCAGACCACAGGCCCGCCCACGAGCGCAGGCTGCGTGGGCGGGGAGCGCTGCCGCGCTCGATCGCGATGCCGAGGACTGAGCGCAGCCGGGCCCGCTCGACGCCGGCGAACCCGCGGGCGGCGACGAGAGCCACGAGCAGGACGGGGACCCCGACACCGAGCACGGGCACGAGTGCCAGGCCGAGCGGCGCGAGGACGATCAGGGGGATCCCGGCAGCCAGGAGGAACGGGAACCCGATGGTCGCCTGGGACACGGCAGCCCACGTGGCGGGTGCGACGGGCGCTGAGAGGAGGGCCCGACCGTTGGTGAGCGCCGGTGCGGTGTGGTCCATGCGGCAACCGTAGGTGACGGCGGCGCACGCCCCCCAGCCTGCCGTCCCACGGGACGAGGGTAGGGACAACCCACGGTGGCGGCGGGCTCCGAGCCTGCTCCGGCGCTCGGAGGGGCTGGCTGTCAGGGCGCCTCCTCGGTAGCGTGTGCCGACACCCCAGCCCGTTCGACGATAGAGGTTCGATGGACACGATCTACACCGCAGCCACGCAGAGCAGCGACCTGCCCGGCGCCGCCCTTCTCCTGATCGTCCTGTTCTACGTGGCGATCCTCGGGCTCATGCTCTGGGTCTACGCGCGGATCGTCGCGAAGTCGGGTCACCCGTGGCCGTGGATCTTCATCATGTTCGTGCCGATCGCGAACATCGTGTTCCTGTGTCTCTTCGCGTTCAAGCAGTGGCCGATCGAGCGCGAGCTCGCCGCGACGCGCGCCGCACTGCAGGCGGCGACCGGCAGCCCGTACCCGGTGCCTCAGTTCGGCGGGGGACAGTTCGGCGGAGGTCAGCTCGGTGGCTCGTACTCGGCGCAGCCGGGGATGTACGACCACGGTGGGTTCTCGGGCGGGTACAACCCGGGGTCCGGCAACGGGTTCGATCAGGGTGGCTTCGACCAGGGTGGCTTCGACCAGGGTGGGTACCGCCAGCAGCCGCCGTCGGGCAACCCGTACGGCCCGAAGTACTGATCGGCACCCGCGCGGAGCTCTTTGGAGGGTTCCTCCAAAGAGCGACGGGCGTTTCGCGGTGATCGGAGGTGTTCAACCTACGGTTCCGTAGCCTACGCTGGCGTAGCCTACGGAGACGTAGGTTAGTGGTGCCGGGCGGCCCGGCACCGCAGGTACCGTCGCAGGACGCCCCCCACGGGCGCCGTGACCGTCAGGAGAGCGTGTGACCGATCTGATGCATCCGACGCAGGCGCCGGAGACGACCGACGACACCCCGGTGCAGCTCGTGGCACCCGACGGGAGCCGCGTGACGTCCGAGCAGAACGCGCCCTACCGGGCGCGGGTCGCAGGCCTCGGTGACGACGACCTCCGCGGCTTCTACCGCGACATGATGCTCGTCCGCCGCTTCGACACCGAGGCCACGGCGCTCCAGCGCCAGGGCGAGCTCGCCCTCTACGCCCCGCTCCTCGGCCAGGAGGCCGCGCAGATCGGCTCCGGCCGCGCGCTCGCCCCGCAGGACATGGCGTTCCCCTCGTACCGCGAGCACGGGGTGGCGTACACCCGCGGCGTCGACCTCCCGCACCTCCTCCAGCTCTTCCGCGGCGTGGACCACGGCGGCTGGGACTCCGAGGAGCACCAGTTCCACCTCTACACGCTCGTCATCGGTTCCCACACCCTCCACGCGACCGGCTACGCCATGGGCGTCCAGCGCGACGGGCTCGTCGGCACCGGCGACCCCGCCAAGGACACGGCCGTCATCGCCTACTTCGGCGACGGCGCCACGTCGCAGGGCGACGTGAGCGAGGCCCTCGGTTTTGCCGCAGTGAACAACGCGCCGGTGGTCCTGTTCTGCCAGAACAACCAGTGGGCGATCTCCGTACCGACCTCGAAGCAGTCCCGCGTCCCGCTCTACCGTCGCGGCCACGGCTTCGGCGTGCCGAGCATCCGCGTCGACGGCAACGACGTCCTCGCCTGCTACGCCGCGACGAACGAGGCGCTCGAGCGCGCCCGCTCCGGCGGCGGCCCCACCTTCATCGAGGCCGTCACCTACCGGATGGGCGCGCACACCACGTCCGACGACCCCACCCGCTACCGCACCTCCGCCGAGGAGGACTACTGGCGCGAGCGCGACCCGATCGACCGCCTCCGCGCTCTGCTCCGCACGGAGGGCATCTGGGACGACGAGGCCGAGGCAGCCCTCGCCGTCGAGGCGGACGAGCTCGGTGCGCGCATCCGCACCTACGTCCGCGGGCTCGGACGCCCTGCAGCGTCGTCGATGTTCGACCACGTCTACGCCACAGAGAACTCCCTCGTCACGGAGGACCGCGCCTGGTTCGCCGACTACGAGGCGTCCTTCACCGACCAGGGAGGCGCCCGATGACCGCCCAGAGCACCACGCACGCGCCGTCGACCACCCAGCTGCCGTTCGCCAAGGCCATCAACGCCGGACTGAACGCCGCGCTCGCAGGGGACCCGAAGGTCCTCCTCATGGGCGAGGACATCGGCCCGCTCGGCGGCGTCTTCCGCGTGACGGACGGCCTGCAGAAGGAGTTCGGCGAGGACCGCGTGGTCGACACGCCGCTCGCCGAGTCCGGCATCATCGGCACGGCGATCGGCCTCGCGCTGCGCGGCTACCGTCCCGTGTGCGAGATCCAGTTCGACGGCTTCATCTTCCCCGGCTTCGACCAGATCACCACGCAGCTCGCGAAGATGCACTACCGGTCGCGCGGACGGCTGACCGTTCCCGTGGTCGTCCGCGTGCCCTACGGCGGCGGGATCGGTGCCGTCGAGCACCACAGCGAGAGCCCCGAGGCGCTCTTCGCGCACACCCCCGGTCTGCGCGTCGTGTCTCCCGGCTCGCCGCAGGACGCGTTCGTCATGATCCAGGAGGCCATCGCCTCACCCGACCCCGTGCTCTTCTTCGAGCCCAAGGGGCGCTACTGGGAGAAGGGCGCGGTCGACCTGTCGGCCGGTCCCTACGCCTCCGGCGGCAGCGGCGTGAGCGTCCCCGCCGAGGCGGACGCCTTCGACACGCTCAACAAGGCCGTCGTCGCACGGGTCGGCACGGACCTCACGCTCGTCGCCTACGGCCCGACGGTCGCCACCGCCCTCAAGGTCGCGGCCTCCGCCGCGTCGGAGGGCACGAGCATCGAGGTCGTCGACCTCCGGTCGATCTCGCCCCTGGACACGAGCACGGTCGTCGAGTCGGTGCGCAAGACGCACCGCTGCGTCGTCGTCCACGAGGCACCGACCTTCCTCGGCTCCGGTGCCGAGATCGCGGCCCGCGTCACCGAGCAGTGCTTCTACGACCTCGAGGCGCCGGTCCTGCGCGTCGGCGGCTTCCACACGCCGTACCCGGTCGCGAAGATCGAGCACGAGTACCTCCCCGGGCTGGACAGGGTGCTCGACGCGGTGGATCGCGCACTAGCGTTCTAGCGAAGACCGTCCGCACACCCGACCCGACCCGACCACACTGCTTTGCCGAAGGAGCCCCATGCCCACCTATGAGCGCTTCAACCTGCCGGACGCCGGTGAGGGCCTCACGGAGGCCGAGATCGTCACGTGGCACGTCGGCGTGGGCGACACGGTCGCGGTGAACCATGCGATCGTCGAGATCGAGACGGCCAAGTCCCTCGTCGAGCTGCCGTCCCCGTACGCGGGCGTCGTCACCGAGATCCTCCAGCCGGTCGGGACCATGGTGGAGGTGGGCGTGCCCATCATCGTCATCGACACCGACCCCGATGGAGTCGCGACCGAGCCGAGCGCTCCGGGAGGCTCGCGCCCCGCGACCGACGACACAGCCCTGACCGGCGATGCTGCCCCGACGGACGGCGCGGCCGTGGCCGGAGGAGCAGCAGACACCGCAGGCGGTGCAGACGCCGAGGGCGGTGCGGTCCTCGTCGGGTACGGGATCGCCGCCGGCAGCACCACCCGTCGGGCGCGCCGTGCGCAGGAGCCCGCTCCCGGCGCACCCGCGGCGCCCAGCGCTCCGGCCGGGCACTCGCCCCTGCAGGTCGCCGCCGAGACCGAGCCCGCGCCCGCGAAGACGTCCGCGCCGCCGCTCGCACCCGTCCCGACCGTCGGTGCCCCGAGCGGTGCCGCGAAGACTCCCGTGGTGCAGTCCGTCACCCAGGTGGCGCCGCGCCCCGGCACGCTCGCCGTCCGGGCCAAGCCTCCGGTCCGCAAGCTGGCCCGGGACATGGGTGTGGACCTCTCGAGCGTCCACGCGACCGGCCCCGGCGGGATCGTCACCCGAGAGGACGTACTCGCCTACAGCGCCCAGGCGCAGCCCCGCACCCTCGCCACGTACATCGACGACGACACACCGTGGCTCGCGTCCGGCCAGGTGTCCTCCGACGGTCGCCAGACCCGCGTGCCGGTGAAGAGCGTGCGCAAGCGCACCGCCGAGGCGATGGTCTCGAGCGCGTTCACCGCCCCGCACGTCACGGTGTTCCAGACGGTCGACGTCACGAAGACGATGCGCCTCGTCGCCCGGCTGCGCGAGGACCGCGAGTTCGCCGACGTGCGCGTCACGCCGCTCCTCATCACGGCCAAGGCTCTGCTCGTCGCGGTCAACCGGCACCCCGAGGTCAACGCGAGCTGGGACGACGCCACGCAGGAGATCGTCTACAAGCACTACATCAACCTCGGCATCGCGGCGTCGACCCCGCGGGGCCTCGTGGTGCCGAACATCAAGGACGCGCACCGCCTCGGCCTCAAGGGCCTCGCGCAGGGGATCGCCGCCCTGACCGCGACGGCGCGCGCCGGGAAGACGAGCCCCTCCGACATGTCCGACGGCACCATCACGATCACGAACGTCGGCGTCTTCGGCATCGACACCGGGACCCCGATCCTCAACCCCGGGGAGGCTGCGATCCTCGCGTTCGGCGCGATCCGTGAGCAGCCGTGGGTGCACAAGGGCAAGATCAAGAAGCGCTTCGTCACGCAGCTCGCCCTGAGCGTCGACCACCGGCTCGTCGACGGCGCGCTCGGCGCACGCCTGCTCGCCGACGTCGCCGCCGTGCTCCACGACCCGGCGCAAGGACTCGTCTGGGGCTGAGCGTCCGCCTGCACGACGGGCAGCGACCTCGGGCACTCGACGCGACCTCGGGCATTTGAGTGCCCGAGGTCGCGTCAGGTGCCCGAGCTCGGTTCCGTCGGCGCTCACGGGAAATACGTGGCGGCACAGGGGGAGGCAGGCCCAGAATCGTCGATATGACCGACACCCTGCTCTCCACCCTCGGGTGGGACGACCGTCGCACCGCCGAGCTGCGCGACCATCCCGAGCTCGCCGACCTCGGCGAGTCCGCCACCCCGGGCCGGGTCGTCCGCGTCGAGCGGGGGCTCGTGCGGATCGCCACCGAGACCGAGACCCTGGCCGTCACCGCCGCGGGCCAGACGCCGGCGGTCGGCGACTGGGTGCTCACGGACGGCCACGCCGTCGTCGCGACGCTCGCCCGCCGCACGGAGCTGCTGCGCAAGGACGCCGGGCAGACGTCCGCCGAGCAGGTCCTCGCCGCCAACGTGGACGTCGTCGTGGTCGTCGAGCCCATGGACCCGAAGCCCTCCGTCCGCCGGGTCGAACGGATGGTCACGCTCGCGTGGGCGTCCGGCGCCACACCGCTCGTCGTCCTCACGAAGGCCGACCTCGGTCACGGGAACGAGGTCGCTGACGTGCAGGCGGTCGCCCACGGTGTCGATGTCCTCGCTGTCAGCGCGGAGTCGGGAGCTGGTCTCGACGACCTGCGCACCCGGTTGAGCCCCGGGCAGACGTTCGTGCTCCTCGGCCCGTCGGGCGCCGGCAAGTCGACGCTCGTCAACGCGCTCGCGGGGCACGACGTCCTCGTGACGGCCGCCGTGCGTGGCGACGGTCGCGGCCGGCACACGACGACGCACCGCGAGCTCGTCGTCGTCCCCGGTGTCGCCGTGCTCGTCGACACCCCCGGGATCCGCGGCGTCGGCCTCGTCGCCGACGAGGAGGGCCTCGACCGGGCCTTCGACGACGTCACGACGGTCGCCGAGCAGTGCCGCTTCGCCGACTGCTCCCACGTCACCGAGCCAGGGTGCGCCGTGCTCGAGGCCGTCGAGGGCGGTGAGCTCCCTGCCGCACGGCTGACGTCCTACCGCCACCTGCTGCGGGAGATCGCCCACCAGAGCGCCCGCAAGGGCGCGCAGGACAGGAGTGCCCTGCGCGCCCAGGGGCGCCAGCGGTCGCGCACCGCGCGCGAGGCGATGAGCGCCAAGGGACGCTGAGCCAGGGACCCTGACCCGTGACCGTCCCGGTGATGGTTCCCGTCAGGCGACGGCTACCGGGGCGCTGCTCGACGATGCGTCCTCCACGGGGCGCTCTGCGTCGAGCTTCCTGTAGGCGGCGAGGTCGGTGTACAGCTCGTCGGTGAGCGGGTTCTTCTTGTTCTTGACGATCCGGTACACCTGGTAGACGGCCACGGCGATGTTCGCGACGAGGGCGACGAAGCTCACGAGGAACAGAGCGGTCGTGTTGTGGGACGAGTCGACCGCGAACTTCGAGCTCGAGACGAACGCCGGGAACGCCATCGTGAACATCATCCAGAACGCGAGGGTCTGGGCCCGGTGCTGGAGCCAGGCACCCTTGCGGAGGAAGAACGCGGGGATGGTGCACGAGACGAGGAGCGCGGCACCGGCGTAGAAGGAGTGGTCGCCGACGCAGTTGTACACGTACGCGAAGTTCCACAGGTCGTACGCGATGATCCAGAACCACAGCATGTCGGGCCAGATCATGTCCTTGTTCTTGTCCCGCGTGATGTAGATCCCGGCCCAGCCGCAGATGGTCACGAGGTTGAGGATGCCGGCGATGCCGTTCATGATGTTCCACGGGCCGCCGACCATCATGACGCCGTCGATGAGGCCGTTCATCGAGTAGACCTGGAAGTCACGGATGACGGCCTCGAAGATGTTCAGCGCGAGGATCGCGGCGGGGAACATGAGCGCGTACTTGTTCTTCGCGACGCGGGGGATGTAGCGCAGCGCCATGAAGCCGAGGCACCCGGCGAGCGCCGAGTACACCTTGACCCAGTGGAACCACGTCCCGGTGCTGGACCCTGCTCCGGCGGTGTTGGGCCAGACGAAGACGGTGAGCATGAGCGGCAGGGCGACGAACAGGCACAGGCCGGCCCACTTGCTCTGGCGGGCGATCTCGTTGGCGAGCATGAGCGCGGCGACGACCGCGACCCACATGAGTGCGGAGTACCACGGGATGGTGTCGAACAGGAACATCGGATGTCTCCCTTGACGTGAACGAGCGGTTGAGCGGATTCCCCCTGCTGCGGTGTCCCCGGGACGGGGTGGGTCAGGTGGGGGTGCTCTCGTCGCCTCCCTGGTCGAGTCGCAGGGTCTGGCGCACGATGTCCTTGAGCCGCTCGTCCGTGATCGTCGGGTGGGACCGCGTGAGCCCGATGAGCCCGTAGATGAGGACGTAGAACGTCTCGTAGACGTTCTCGATCTCGATCTTGTGCCGTTGGGCGTACGCCTCGACGGTCGTCGTGCGGAAGCAGTCGACCATCGCGCCGACGGCGCGGTCGATGAAGCGGTTGTAGAGGCGGGCGTCCTCGATGCGGGGGAGACCGCCGACGGGGTTCGTGGCCCCTCGGACGTGCTTGCGGAACATGGTGATGCAGTCGGCGAGAGCCAGCTCGATGTTGCCGACCTCGCGCTGGGCGTCCCACTCCTGGATGCTCGCGACGAACTCGTCGATGTGCTGCTCGAGCACCACGTCGACGAGCGTGTCCTTGTCCGTGAAGTAGTGGTAGACGAGACCGCGCGTGATGCCGACCCGTTCGGCGACGTCCGAGATGGAGGTGCGGGCGATGCCACGCTCGGCGAAGAGCGAGCGGGTGGCGGCGAGGATCTCGTCCTTGCGCTCGTCGGGGTGCTTCGACATCTGCCCTCGTCTCGACGGTGAGCGACCCTCCGGTCGCGGCGCTGACCAGCGCCTGTCCTCGACGCTAGACCTCGTTGACAGACCGTCAACGGGACCTTGGTCACCAGTCCCGAGGCTCGCCTGCTCGGGCCGCACCCGGCGCCGTCGCCACGGTACGGGGGCGCGTTCCGTCGCTATGGTGGGCTGATGAAACGGATCTGCACGGCTCTGATCGCAGTGGTGTCACTGGGTTCGGCGAGTGCTCTGTCCGGCTGTGCCGGTGCTGACGAGAGCGGCGGTACGCCGGTGAGCAGCGCATCTGAGGTGCCGTCCCCCGGTGAGGTCCTGCCGGGCTCGCCCGAGGACGAGTGGGTGATGCTCGTGTCTCGGACGACGTCGGGCGTCGAGCGCGCGTTCCTGTCGTGGGAGGACTGGGCCTGCGAGCCCGCCAGCGTAGAGACGACGTGTGCGATGGTGCTGGACTCGATGGGGTTCTCGGCGGATGCGCTCGCCGCGTCGATTCACGACGGGAGAACCCTCGGCACGAACGGGTACGTCGGGGAGCCGCCCGCCGAGCTCGCAGAGCTCGTCACGCAGACGGAGACGGCGGCGACCACGCTCTCGGAGGCAGCGACAACAGCTGGGTCCACCTGTGCGGCTGCCGCGGCAACATGTACGAGCGACGCCGTCGCCGCAGTCGCGGCATACGACGACCTCACGGCGCAGCTCGCCGACTGGGCACCCTACGGCGGCTAGGCTCGGGGGAGGGAGGCGTCCCTTGCTCCCCGGGGAGGATCCTGCGATGACGATCTGGACCTGCGCGACGTGCGCGATCGAGCACGCCGACACACCGGAGCCGCCGCAGTCCTGCGCGATCTGCGAGGACGAGCGCCAGTGGGTCCCGCCGGGCGGCCAGCGGTGGACCACCCGCGACGAGCTCGCCCGAGCCGGTCATCGCATCGAGGTCCGAGAGCTCGAGACCGACCTCTATGCGGTCGAGTGCACGCCACGGCTCGGTATCGGTCAGCGTGGCCTGCTCCTGCGGACGCCCGCCGGGAACCTCCTCTGGGAGCCGCCGGGGTTCATCGACCCCGAAGGCGTCGCGGCGGTCGCCGCCCTCGGTGGCGTCCACGTCGTCACCGCGAGCCACCCGCACCTCACCGGCTCGTCGGTGCAGTGGAGCCACGCCTTCGACGACGCCCCGGTCTACGTGGCCGCCGCGGACGAGCAGTGGGTCCGACGACCGGACCCGGTCGTGCGCCTGTGGCAGGGCGAGGTCGAGCTTCTCCCGGGCGTGCGGATGCACCAGACGGGTGGGCACTTCGCCGGCAGCGGGCTCGTGCACTGGGTGGCGGGCGCCGACGGGCGAGGGGCGCTCCTCACCGGCGACACCATCGCCGTCGGTGCCGACCGTTCCGTCCACGTCATGCGGAGCTTCCCCAACTTCATCCCGCTGCCCGAGCGCATGGTCCGGCGCATCCTCGACGTGGTCCTGCCGCTCGCGTTCGAGCGCGTCTACGGGGCGTTCCGCACTGTCGAGGCCGACGGTCACGCCGTCGTCGAGCGGTCGCTCGAGCGCTACATCAGGTGGCTGCGCGGGGAGGAACCGGAGTGAGCGCGAGCTCGAACACGTCGCCCATCGCCGTGAAGCCGATCTTCTCGTAGTACGGTGCCGAGACGCCGCGCCGCGTGACGACGGACGTGTACCCGTGCTCCGCGAGCAGGTGGGAGCGGCGGAAGACGAACTCGCCCGGGGTGAAGTCGCGGTAGCGCTCGGTCACGTAGTCGAGGTCGATCTGCGCGACGCCGCCGCCGATGTCGTGCAGGAGGACGTACCCGACGGTCTCGTCACCGTGCAGCACGAGGTACGCCTCGCCGGTCTCCGCCTGCTCGGCGAGGAGCCGGGCGACATCGAGGCCCGAGTTGAACTTCTCGATGTCCGTGGCGTGCTGGGCGAGCAGGTGCTGCAGGTAGGCGTCGTCGGGGCGCACCTCGACGACGGAGTACGACGCGGCGGAGTGGCGCGAGCCGAGCATCCGCTGCAGGTACACGAGGTTGATGAGGCAGAGGACGGCGTTGAGACCCACCATGGGCCACACGTCGATGATCGCGTTGAACGTCAGCAGGATCGCCGACCCGACGAGGTTGAGGAGCCGCAGGCGCAGGATGCGCGACTGCAGCAACGACCACACGAGGATGGCGGAACCGACCCAGCCGACGAGGTCGATGAGCGTCATGCACTGGTCCTTCAGGTCACGGCCGTGGGCCGGGCCCGGCACCGATGCCGAGAGCCCTGACGATACCAACCTGTGCGCGGGCCTAGAACGCGCAGCCGCACCGGAGAAGGTCTCCTCGACGGACGCGCTCGTCTCGATGGTTGACGGCGTCTCCGCGGAGGTGGCTGCCTCCATGCGCACGTACCCGGTGAGTCGCGCGCTGAACAACGTCCGCACGGCCGATCCTGCCGACCTCGCAATCATTCGAGAGGTCTAGGCGCGCCAGCGCACGGTCGTGTCGCACCGCTAATTTACGATCAGCGCGCGATCCACCCTGAGGCCGCTCCAGCGCTTCGTGAAGAAGCGCCCAGGTTGGTTCTTGCTCTCGCTGCACCATGGAGTCAATTCGCTGTGCCCGGTCCGCCAAACAGCACTTGCGAAGGCACTAGCCTCGACGTCCTCGAGGCGATAGCCTTCACGTGCCAGATTCCGCACTCAGGGCAGGGGCGACGGACGTGATCCATTGTGAACGGCTCAGCCGCACGCTCAGATCCTGGGCCAAATAGTCAGGATCGCGCTTGTGAGAACCAGAAGTACATTCGCCCTCGTCATGCTGTCGTCAGCCATTCTGGCAGTCAGTACAGCACCGGCCGGGGCCTCACCTCCTCCTGTGCCAGCCGATGATTATGCGGGGAGCCAGGAGATCCTCGCGCCGGACATCAGTAGTAGCCGCGTGGCACCAACCAGCATTGATCCCGCTGGCTACTGGACGCCGGAGAAACTCGCGAACGCGATCCCCATGGATCTGATCGCCACCGACGAGGATGGAGCAGAAGCCCGCAGCGGGCAAACAACAGAACCCCTGGTCGAGGAGCCCGGCACGATTGTCGACCCGGTAGCTCCCACCGTCGAGTCCTACGATTCCCGGGCCTTCCCTCCCGTCAAGCACGTCCCCAAGACTGCTGGCAAGATCTTCTACCATCTCGATGGCAAAGACTACGTCTGCTCCGGCGCGACGGTCAACCACGCAAACAAGAACATGATCGTCACGGCAGCGCACTGCCTTTACACTCCCGGTAAAGGCTGGCACAGCAAGATCGTGTTCATCCCTGCCTACTACAATGGGTCCCAGCCCCACGGGCTGTGGAACTGGAAGGGCGGACGCACACACAACGCGTGGATTCAGGACGAAAACTGGAGCTACGACCAGGCGTTCATCACCTTCTTCCCGCGCAACGGGGTCGAGCTCGTCGAGAAGGTGGGCGGGAATGGGGTCTCGTACGGGTACAGCACGACTGAGCCAGAGATGAGAGTCTTCGGCTGGCCCGCTCAGGCGCCCTACGACGGAGAGCTGCCTTATTACTGTGAAGGACCCACGACCGATTTCTCCCCCCTCAACTCCGACGCGAAGATCGCGTGTCTCATGAACGAAGGTGCGTCAGGTGGCCCCTGGCTCCGTCAGATCATCAACGATGACCTCGGCTACGTGTCCGCTGTGACTTCGCGCAAAACCCTCTCAGGATCGCCGCGATACCTCGTCGCGACTCCGTTTACGATGGAAACCAGGGCGATGTACTACGAGATGACCTGACCCAACGCGCTTGGAGGGCCCGAGATGTCGAAGCTGCACCCGCTCCAGATAAAGGTCTGCGTGACGGTCCTAGCCGCCGCATCGATCGTCGCAACCACAGGGTGTGAACGTTCATGCGACCCAGCCTCGCCGACTTCTCACTCGTCCGCTCGGCCACCCTCCTCAGGCTCGCAATCCACGGAGAACCCGAGCCCAGACGCTGACCTGTCGGAGTACTGGACCGAGGAACGGATGAAGAACACATCTGATGCCCCAATGGGCGTCTGTGACCCCTGACGCGGGACTCTGGCTGTGAGCCCGGGGGCCCCGGACCCACCGCCAGAATCGGCGCATTCGTGCGGGCCTCGGTAGGCCGCCTCCAAGTCCCTTGGCTCCACCAACGGCGACAACGGGCCCTCGGTGGCCGCCGGTCCCACTTCACCGAAGATCAGCTTGTCGCACACCGCTCTCTACCGAGCCACCACCCCCTCGAGCAGCGGGTCCTGGTCAGCGGATCTCCCTCGCGCACGTCGGCGCTGCACCGACAGGCCACAGCGCGATTGCCCGCTCGGCCGCGCCTGCGCCAGACCCCCAGCGTCCATGACTGGGCACTTTGAGTGGGAGGCCCTCAATTACGGGGAGGTCGCACCTGTGAACCCGCTCGCCGAGGCGCTGGTCTTCGCCGACAACGAAGCCCGACTAGCAGGCAGCGCATCACCCAGCGACACAGGTTCGCTCGACGCGTCCGCAGCGACGGCGCTCGCGGTCCTGCGCGCGAGCAAGGACAGGACCGTCGGCCGCGGCGTCCTCCCGGCCCCCTGCGCCGCGAGGACGACCGCCGAAGCACCTCGTCACCCGATAAAGAGGTGACAGACCGTCGTTTGTGACACGAGACCGGTGTGGCACGCCCGTCCTGTTCTCACAGACGCCGCCGACGACGTGTGCGGAGACGGTTACGGTCGATTAACTCCCCGACGCATCCGGGCGAAACACGCGATCCCTAGCCTTCTGGATAGTGCCCGACCGTCCGGGCCGGCTACCGAGGAGGCCGCAATGACCGTTCCGCCGTCGACAGTCTCGCCCCAGACGTCCACTGACACCGAGGCTCCCAGCTCCACCAGCGCTGTTGCCGCGCCCCCGGCGCGCACCCCGCGCACCGGACGGTGGATCGACCACTGGGACCCGGAGGACCCGACGTTCTGGCACGACGGCGGCAAGAAGATCGCCAAGCGGAACCTGTGGATCTCCGTGTTCGCCGAGTTCCTCGGCTTCGCCGTGTGGGCCACGTGGAGCATCGTCGTCCCGCAGCTCGGCAACGCCGGGTTCGTCCTCACGGTCGACGAGCAGTTCTGGCTCATCGCCGTCCCCAGCCTCGTCGGTGCCACCCTGCGCATCCCGTACACCTTCGCCGTCCCGATGTTCGGCGGGCGCAACTGGACGATCGTCTCCGCGCTCCTGCTCCTGCTGCCGACCGTGGCGCTCGCCTGGGCCGTGCAGCGGCCCGAGACGTCCTTCGGCGTGCTGCTCGTCATCGCGATGCTCGCGGGCGTCGGCGGCGGCAACTTCGCCTCCTCCATGGCGAACATCTCGTTCTTCTACCCGGAGAAGGAGAAGGGCAAGGCGCTCGGCTTCAACGCCGCAGGCGGCAACCTCGGCACCGCCGCCGTGCAGTTCGCGGTCCCGCTCGTCATCGTCGCCGGCGCAGGCATCGCGCTCGAGCGCGCGGGCCTCATGATGATCCCGTTCATCCTCCTCGCGGCGTTCCTCGCGTGGCGCTACATGGACAACCTCACCTCGGCCCGGGCCGACTACCGCACCTTCGCGGCAGCGACCCGCAACCGGCACACGTGGATCATCTCCTTCCTCTACATCGGCACGTTCGGCTCCTTCATCGGCTACGCCGGTGCGTTCCCGACGCTCCTCAAGAACCAGTTCCCCGAGGTCACGCTCTCGATCGCGTTCCTCGGAGCGCTCGTCGGCTCGCTCGCCCGGCCCTACGGCGGCATCCTCGCCGACAAGATCGGCGGTGCACGCGTGACGATCGCGTCGTTCTTCGTCATGGTGATCGGCGCGTTCGGTGCCATCCAGGCGCTCGGCAGCCACAGCTTCCCGATCTTCCTCGGCTCCTTCCTCCTGCTCTTCATCGCGACGGGCATCGGCAACGGCTCGACGTACCGGATGATCCCGGCCGTCTTCCAGGCGGGCGTCGTCGACCTCGAGGCCAAGGCGAAGGCCCGCAAGTCTGCCGCCGGGTGCATCGGCATCGCCGGCGCCATCGGTGCCTTCGGCGGGTTCCTCATCCCGCGCGGGTTCGCGCTCTCCAACGAGGTCGCCGGCACCCTCGTCCCCGCCCTGTGGGGATTCATCGGTGTCTACCTCGTCATGGCCCTCACCACGTGGGCCGTGTACCAGCGACGCGGCTCGGCGATGGCCGCAGAGAGCATCTGAGCAGGTCCATGACAGTCACCACAGCAACCCCGACCCACTGCCCGTACTGCGCGCTGCAGTGCGCGATGACGCTGGAGCCGGCCCCCGCAGCAGCAGGGGCCGGGCCGGTGGACCTCGGCCTGCCGAGCGTCACCGTCCAGGGCAGGGAGTTCCCGACCAACCGGGGTGGGCTGTGCCAGAAGGGCTGGACCAGCGCGAGCGTGCTCGGCACGCCGGACCGCATCACCACCCCGCTCGTGCGGGGAGCGGACGGCGAGCTGCACACCGCGACGTGGGACGAGGCGCTCGACCTCGTCGCGGCCCGTGCCCGGCAGACCGCCGCCGAGCACGGGCCGGACGCCGTCGCCGTGTTCGGTGGCGGAGGGCTGACGAACGAGAAGGCCTACGCCCTCGGCAAGTTCGCGCGGACCGTGCTGCGGACCGCCAACATCGACTACAACGGCCGGTTCTGCATGGCCAGCGCGGCTGCGGGCGCCAACCGGGCGTTCGGCATCGACCGCGGGCTGCCGTTCCCGCTCGCCGACCTCGGCGGCGCCGAGGCTGTCCTTCTTCTCGGCTCCAACCTCGCCGAGACGATGCCGCCGTCCGTCCAGCACCTCGCCGGGGCGCGGGAGAACGGCGGCCTCGTCGTCGTCGACCCGCGGCGCAGCGCGACCGCGAGCCTCACCGAGGACGGCTCGGGCGTGCACCTCCAGGTTGTTCCCGGCACCGACCTCGTGGTGCTCCTCGCTCTCCTCCACGTCGTCTGGGCAGAGGGTCTCGCGGACGACGGGTTCCTCGCTGAGCGCACGACCGGAGCCGACGCGGTGCGGCGGTCCGTCGCCGCGTGGTGGCCCGAGCGCGCCGAGCAGGTCTGCGGGATCGCCGCCGACGACCTGCGCCGCGTCGCACGGCTGCTCGCCGGAGCCAGCCCGCTGCACGGCGGCGCAGGCGCCTACGTCCTCACGGGCCGCGGCGTGGAGCAGTCGACCCAGGGGACCGCGACCGTCACGGCCGCCATCAACCTCTCCCTCGCCCTCGGCCTCCCGGGGCGTCCCGGCAGCGGCTACGGTGCCGTCACCGGTCAGGGCAACGGCCAGGGCGGTCGCGAGCACGGGCAGAAGGCCGACCAGCTCCCCGGCTACCGCAAGATCGACGACCCGGCCGCGCGGGCGCACGTCGCCGGCGTGTGGGGAGTCGATCCCGAGTCGCTCCCCGGGCCGGGCCTGCCCGCCGTCGAGCTCCTGCGCCGGCTCGGTCAGCCCGCCGAGCCCGCCGGCCCGGGGCGGGTGGCGAAGCCCGCCGGCCCCCGGATGCTCATGGTGCACGGCTCGAACATCGTCGTCAGCGCACCCAACTCCCGGAAGGTCTCGGCGAACCTCGACGACCTCGACTTCCTCGTCGTGTGCGACTTCGTGCCCTCCGAGACCGCCCGGCTCGCCGACGTGGTGCTGCCCGTCACCCAGTGGGCCGAGGAGGAAGGGACCATGACGTCGCTCGAGGGCCGGATCATCCGCCGTCGCCGGGCCGTCGCCGCCCCGGACGGGGTCCGCTCCGAGCTCGAGATCTTCGCCGCGCTCGCGGAGCGCCTCGGGTCGCCGGTCCACTTCGGTACCGACCCGGCCGAGGTGTTCGACGAGCTCGCCCGTGCCAGCGCCGGGGGCGTCGCCGACTACTCCGGCCTCAGCCACGAGCGCCTCGACGCCGACCCGGACCTCTTCTGGCCGGTACCAGCGCTGCCACCCCCACTGCCTGCTGCGCTGCATCCTGCTCCCGCTCCCGCTCCCGCTCCAGCAGGCTCGCCGAGCTCGGGCATCCGTCTCGATCTCGGGCCCTCGAGCGCCCGAGGTCGAGTTCAGAGCCCGAGCTCGGCGGACGGTGGGAGCGTTGCGCGCACGGGTGTGATCAGCGGAGAGGGGGCCAGCGGCCCCGATGGCTCCGCTCCGGGGCCGCTGCACCCCGGGACGCCGCGACTGTTCCTCGACGGCTTCCCGACCCCGGACGGTCGCGCACGGATGGTCGCTGTCGACCACGTGGGACCGAGCGACGACGTGCGTCCGGACGCGCCGATCTACCTCGTCACCGGGCGGGTGCTCCAGCACTACCAGTCGGGCGCGCAGACCCGACGGGTCGCCGAGCTCGCCGCAGCCGCACCGGAGCCCTTCGTCGAGATCCATCCTGTTCTCGCCCAGCGCCTCGGCATCGACGAGGGTGCGACCGTCCGGGTCGCGTCGCGCCGCGGAGCGGTCGTCGCACCGGCCCGCCTGACGACGACCGCCCGGCCGGACACCGTGTTCATGCCCTTCCACTGGGCGGGCACCGGCAGCGTCAACCGGATCACGACCGACGCGACGGACCCGATCTCCGGGATGCCCGAGTTCAAGGTCTGCGCCGTCGAGGTCAGCCTCGCGGGCACCCTCGTCCCGCCCCCGGACCCTGTGCCAGCCCTCGCCGCCCTTGCCTCCCTCGTCCCCTCTGACCCCGCGGAGGTCCGCACATGAGCGCCGAACGCAGCACTGGTGGCAGCCCCGCCACCGACACCCCCGCGCGCCGCACCCGCGTCGTGGTCGTCGGCAACGGGATGGTGGGGTCGCGCTTCATCGACGACCTCCTCTCGCGGGACGGCGACGCGAGCTTCGAGGTCACCGTGCTCGGCACCGAGGGCTACGAGCCCTACAACAGGGTGCTCCTCAGCGAGGTCGTCGCAGGCAAGGTGGATGTCGCGTCCCTCGCGCTCCCGGCGCTCACGCACGAGCGGGCGACCGTCCGGCGCGGGGCGCAGGTGCTGCACGTCGACCGTCGCACGCAGCAGGTCCTGGCGGACGACGGCACCACCTACCGGTACGACGTGCTCGTGCTGGCCACCGGTTCGGCGGCGCGCATCCCGGCCGTCCGCGGGCTGAGCGAGGGCCTGCCCGCCGGCGTGCACGCCCTGCGGACCCTCGATGACGCGCGCGAGATCGTCGCCGCGACCGTCAACGCGCGACGCGCCGTGGTCATCGGGGCCGGCGTGCTCGGCCTCGAGGCCGCCTGCGGCCTCGCGCGGCGCGGTCTCGCCGTGACGGTCGTGCACGGCGGGACGAGCCTCATGGACCGTCAGCTCGGCGTCGACGCGGCGCTCGTCGCCGCGCGCACGCTCGCGCAGCTCGGCGTCGACCACCGGGTCGACGCGCGCACCGACGAGGTCCTCACCTCCGACGGGCGGGTCACCGGCATCCGTGTCGGGGTCACGAGCAGGCCGGACGACCTGGCGAGCGAGACGCTCCCCGCGGACCTCGTGGTCCTCGCGTGCGGGACCGTCCCCGAGACCGGCATCGCCACAGCGGCCGGCCTCCCGGTCGACCGAGGCATCGTCGTCACCGACGCCCTGAGCAGCCCGGCGGACCCGCGGATCTTCGCCATCGGTGACTGCGCGCAGCCTCCCGAGGGCGCGAGCGGGCTCATCGCCCAGGGCTGGGACCAGTCCCGCCGTCTCGCGACCCATCTTGCCGCCCGTGTCGTCGACGAGAGCCAGTTCGGCCGCGTGCGCCTCGGCGGTGCCCGGCTCGCCCCGCACCGGCCGAGCCTCGCGCTGCGGCTCAGCCTCGACCCGGGCCGTCCCGACGGCCCCAGCGTCCTGTCCCGACGGGTCGACGGCACTCCCGGCTCCGGGGACACGACACGCGGTACCGACGTCGTCCGCCTCAAGGCCGCGGGGCTCGACGTCGTGAGCATGGGCACCTGCGGTGCCCGTCGCACCCCGTCGCCCGGGGAGCGCACCGTCCGCCTCTCCGACCCGGACGCCGGCCGGCACGTCGAGGTGACCGTCGCGGGCGGGCTCGTCGTCGGCGCGACGTGCGTCGGCGCACCCCAGATCGGTGCCGACCTCACGGCCGCGTACACGCGGCGCACCCCTGTCCCCGCAGACCCGGCGTACCTGCTCCTCCAGCCCGTGGCCTCCGCCGCCGCGACCGCGACGGACCCCACGCACATGCCCGACCGCACCACCGTCTGCCGGTGCAACGGCGTGAGCAAGGGCGACATCGTCGCGTGCTTCCACGGCGGCGCCACCACCGTGGCCGACGTCGCGAAGGCCACGCGCGCCACCACCGGGTGCGGCGGGTGCACCCAGGTGGTGTGCGGCCTCGTCGACTGGCTCTCGGCGAGCACACCGGGCACCGGAGAGTCCAGTGCCGACGAGCGCGGTGCCGACGAGCGCGGTGCCGACCGGCGCGAGCCCTCCCCGATCGACGCGGATCGGCCCGGAACCGGTGCGGGCTCGGAGACCGACCGCGTGCCCGGCCGCCTGAGCGAGGCCGCGGCGACGTCCTGAGGGCGTCGCCGCGGTTACCAGCAGGCAAACAGTGCGTTTCGCCCCTGGACGGAGGGCCTCCGGCCCGGGAAGGTGGTCGCGGGACCGGACAGCGGTCGGGTCTCCCGCGGAGCACCGGCGCCTGAGCGTGCCGGTCCCACGACAGACCGGAGCACCGATGCTCGCACCGACCCGCCAGCAGCGCCACCGAGCGCTCCTCGTCCCGTTCACCCTCCTCGTCGCGCTCCTCACGCTGTCGCCCGTCGCACTCGCCCCGTCCCCGTTCGGCGCGGCGCTCGGCGGACCGAGCGTCGCGCAGGCAGCGACCCCGGTCACCGTCGCGACGGCCCGCGCGAGCCAGAACGGATCGACGGCGACGGTCCGCGGGTACGTCGTCGGCCAGCCCACCGCCTCTACGACGGTCGTGCGCAGCGGCTTCCCGTCCGACTACGCGCTCGCGCTCGCGGACTCGCCGTCCCAGACGGACACGACGAGGATGATCTACGTCCAGGTTCCCAGCGCGTCGCGGGCAGCGTGGGGGCTCAAGAGCAACCCCGGCCTCCTCGGCACGCAGATCGACGTCACCGGCGCTCTCTCTGCCTACTTCTCCCGGCCGGGCGTGACGGGCACGAGCGCGTTCGCGGCCGTGGGCACGGGCGGCGGGGACGACGGGGGTGGCGACGGGGATGGTGACGGCGGCGAGCCTGGTGGCGGCGCGGGTGGGTCGACCGAGCACGACGCGACGTACTACGCGTCAGCGATGGGCTTGTCCGGCTCCCGGCTCGAGGCCGAGCTGCACGAGATCATCTCGACGGGCACGCGGACCGTCTCGTACGCGACGGTGTGGACCGCGCTGCGGGTGACCGACCAGGACCCGTCGAACCCGGCGAACGTCCGCACCCTCTACGGCGGGTTCTCCATGAGCAAGACGAACAACGGTGGTGGCGCGAACCAGTGGAACCGCGAGCACGTGTGGCCGCAGTCCCACGGCGGCTTCGGCACGGCGGCCGGTCCGGGGACGGACCTGCACCACCTGCGACCGACAGACGTCACCGTGAACTCCGCCCGCGGCAACCTCGACTTCGACGAGGGTGGGACGCAGAACAGCGAGGCGCCGGGCAACTACTCCGACTCGAACTCGTGGGAGCCGCGCGACGCGGTCAAGGGCGACGTCGCACGCATGATCCTCTACATGTCGGTGCGGTACGAGGGTGGGGACGGCTGGTCGGACCTCGAGGTCAACGACGCCGTGTCCAACGGTTCGGCTCCGAACGTCGGGCGGCTCTCCGTGCTCCTGGAGTGGAACGCCGAGGACCCGCCGGACGCGTTCGAGAAGCGTCGCAACGACATCATCTTCGAGACCTACCAGGGCAACCGCAACCCGTTCATCGACCACCCGGAGTGGGCCGACGCCATCTGGTGAAGGTGCTCACCTGGTGAGCACGGCCTGCCGGTGACCGTTCCGTGCGGGCGTGTCACCGGCGGGCGACGGCAGGACGGCGGCGGAGGCGGACGTGCCCCACGGGGTCGTGAGGCGGGCGCCCCAGGCCTGGTCGGTGGGGTGGTGCTCGCGGGAGCCGTCGGCGTGGAGGACCGAGACGCACGCGCGGACGGCGGGCGCACCGGTGCTCGGAGCGTGCCTCTCGAGCTCGATGACGACGTGCAGGGCGCCGCCGCGGACGTGGTGCGTGAGATCGAGGGTTCCCATCGACGGGCCGGGGACCGGGAGCCCGTCGACGGTGACGCGGTGAGCCAGGGTCGCTCGGACGTCGATCGTCACGGCGACCGCGTCGGTGGGGACGGACAGGGAGTGGAAGAGGGTCGGCAGCCCGGCGGGTGCCAGGGGCTCGGGGGTGCCGGTGTCCGCCGCGTGGCGCTCGGCGGTGGCGTGGGCCGCCCAGGCGGGGTGCGTGATCCAGCGGGCGAGGTCGAGGGAGTCTGGCATGCCGTCATGCTACGGACTTCCCCACACTGTGGAAAGCGCTATCCACAGTGTGGCGCGCTCACACCTCACGGGGACCCGGTGTGACGAGTGAGAAGAGTGTTACGGCAGAGAAACTCCCCGCGTGCTCGGGAGAAACCCCGTCTTCGTAGCGTTCTCGTCATGGCAGAGAACCTCGCACCCAGCAAGCACGTGATCGTCGTCGGCGGCGGCATGGTCGCGCAGCGCCTCGTCGAGGCCCTGCGCGCCCGGGACGAGGCCGGCGCGTGGCGGGTCACCGTCTTCGCCGAAGAGCCGCGCTACCCCTACGACCGCGTCGCCCTCACGTCCTACTTCTCCGCGCGGGACGCCGACGAGCTCAACCTCGGCGACCCGGAGCTGTGGAAGGACGAGCACGTCACGCTGGTGCGGGACTGCCGCATCGACGCGATCGACCGCGAGGCGAAGCAGGTCACCGACCGTCTCGGCCGCACGTGGGACTACGACGAGCTCGTGCTCGCGACAGGCTCCGACGCCGCGATGCCGCCGATCCCGGGCAACGACCTCGCCGGCGTGTTCGTGTACCGGACGATCGACGACGTCGCCGCGCTGCGCGGCTGGGTCGAGGACCAGCGCAGCCGTTTCGCGCGCCCCGTCCGCGGTGCCGTCATCGGTGGAGGGCTCCTCGGCCTCGAGGCCGCTGGCGCCCTCAAGGCGCTCGATGCCCAGGCCACGGTCATCCAGTTCGGCACCCACCTCATGGACGCGCAGATCGACCTCGGCGGAGGCCAGGCGCTCAAGCGCCTCATCAACGGCATGGGCATCGCGGTCCGGGCGAGCACCGCCACGAAGGAGATGAAGCCGGCGCGCGGCACGGGGAACATCGGCAGGCTCGACTTCGTCGACGGTGGCCGCCTCGACGTCGATGTCGTCGTCGTCGCTGCGGGTGTGCGTCCTCGCGACAACCTCGCCCGCGACGCCGGGCTGGAGATCGGCCCCCGCGGCGGTGCTGTCGTCGACCTCTCCTGCCACACGGCGGACCCGCACATCTGGGCGGTCGGCGAGGTCGCGTGCATCGAGGGTCGCTGCATCGGCCTCGTCGCACCCGGCTACGCCATGGCCGAGGTCGTCGTGGACCGTCTGCTCGGTGGCGCGGCCACCTTCCCGGGAGCGGACACCGCGACGAAGCTCAAGCTCCAGGGGGTCGACGTCGCGAGCTTCGGCGACGCGTTCGCCCGCGCCGAGGGCGCGATGGAGCTCGTCTACGCCGACCCGGTCGCCGGCGTCTACAAGAAGCTCGTGCTGTCCGACGACGCCCGCACCCTCCTCGGCGGCGTGTTCGTCGGCGACGCCTCGGCCTTCGCCGGGCTGCGACCGCTCGTCGGCCGCGAGCTCTCCGGCGACCCGGGCGCCTACCTCCTGCCCGAGGGGTCGGCCCCGGCCCCGGGCGGAGACCTCCCCGACGACGCGAACGTCTGCTCGTGCAACAACGTCTCCGCAGGCACCATCCGCGGCGCGATCACCGAGCACGGCTGCACGGACCTGCCGTCCGTCAAGGCGTGCACCAAGGCGGGCACGAGCTGCGGGTCCTGCCTGCCGCTCGTGAAGAAGATCGTCACGACCGAGCTCGAGAAGACCGGCGTCGAGGTGAGCAAGGCGCTCTGCGAGCACTTCGACCTCTCCCGCGCACAGCTCTTCGACGCGGTCCGGGTCACCGGGCTGCGGACCTTCAGCGAGATCATCGCCCGGCACGGACGGGGCGGGCGCGGCTGCGACATCTGCAAGCCCGTCATCGCGAACATCCTCGGCTCGACCGGCCCGGAGCACGTCCTCGCCGGCGAGATGGCGACGCTGCAGGACACGAACGACCACGTCATGGCGAACATGCAGAAGGACGGCTCGTACTCCGTCGTCCCGCGCATCGCCGGCGGAGAGATCACGCCCGAGGGCCTCATCGCCATCGGTGCGGTCGCCAAGGAGTTCGGGCTCTACACGAAGATCACCGGCGGTCAGCGGATCGACATGTTCGGTGCACGCATGGACCAGCTGCCGGCCATCTGGACCAAGCTCGTCGACGCCGGCTTCGAGTCCGGCCAGGCGTACGGCAAGTCGCTGCGCACCGTGAAGTCCTGCGTCGGGTCCACGTGGTGCCGCTTCGGCGTCCAGGACTCCGTCGGGCTCGCGATCGAGCTCGAGAACCGCTACCGCGGGCTGCGCTCGCCGCACAAGATCAAGCTCGGTGTCTCCGGTTGCGCCCGTGAGTGCGCGGAGGCGCGCGGCAAGGACGTCGGCGTCATCGCGACCGACAAGGGCTGGAACGTCTACGTCGGCGGCAACGGCGGCTTCACCCCGCGCCACGCCCAGCTCCTCGCGGAGGACCTCGACACCGAGACGCTCGTGCAGACCATCGACCGCTACCTCATGTACTACGTGCGCACCGCCGACCGACTGCAGCGCACCGCGCCGTGGATGGAAGAGGTGGAGGGTGGCCTCGAGGGCGTCCGCCAGGTCGTCATGGAGGACTCGCTCGGCATCTGCGCCGACCTCGACGCCGCGATGGCCTCGCACGTCGGTACGTACCAGGACGAGTGGAAGGCGACGCTCGACGACCCTGAGAAGCTCCGCCGCTTCGGGTCCTTCATCAACGCCCCCGAGACCCCCGACCCGTCCTTCGCGTACGTGGCCGAGCGCGGTCAGCCGCGACCGGCGACGCCCGCCGAGCGCGAGGCCGGCGCAGTTCTCATCGCAGGAACCACCCTGGAGGTCCGGTCATGACGCTCGATGCCCAGCTCGACCAGCCGCACCTCGGCACCGCTGTCCACCTCGAGCCAGCCCGCTGGCTGGCGGTGTGCCAGGTCGACGACCTCGTCCGTGAGCGCGGCGCGGCCGCACTCGTCGACGGCGAGCAGGTCGCGGTCTTCCGTCTTGCTGACGACACGGTCCACGCCGTCCAGCAGCTCGATCCCTTCTCCGGTGCGTACGTCATGGCGAGGGGTCTCGTCGGCACCCGCGGGGACGCCCCGACGGTCGCGTCGCCGATGTACAAGCAGATCTTCGACCTGCGCGACGGCCGCTGCCTCGAGCCCATAGGCGCCGAGCCGCAGGACCTGCGGACGTGGCCGGTCCTCGTGGGGGACGGTGTCGTCTACATCGGGCGCACCGCGTGAGCGCGCCGATGCTCGTGAGCGCACCGACGCTCCTGACCGCGCCCGCGCTCGTGGGGTGCTCCCACGGGACGGACAACCCGCACGGACGGGCGGCGATCGCGTCGATCCTCGCGGACGTGCGCACGCTCCGGCCCGGCCTCGAGGTGCACGAGACCTTCGTCGACGTCCAGCACCCGCAGGTCGAGGAGGTCCTCGCGCGGGCGCTCGCAGACCGTCCGGACGACGGCACGATGGGGGCCGTCGTGGTCCCGCTCCTGCTGTCCGGCGGCTTCCACGTGAACGTCGACATCGCGGCGGCCGTCGCCGGGACGCCGGCCGTCGCAGCGCGGCACCTCGGGCCGGACGCCCGGCTCGTCGACCTCCTGTGCCGACGCCTCGACGAGGCGGGCGCGACCGACCACGACTGGGTCGTGCTCGCCGCGGCCGGCTCGAGCGACGCCGGTGCCACGCGCGACGTCGAGGACGTCGCCTCTGCCCTGCGCGCCCGACGCGCCGCTCCGGTGACGATCGGCTACGGATCGATCGCCTGGCCGAGCGTCCAGGACGCCGCGTCCCACGCACGGGCGGCGGTGGCTGGGACCGGGGCGTCGGTCGTCGTCGCGTCCTACCTCCTCGCACCCGGCTTCTTCTACGACCGGCTCCTCGGTGCGGGTGCCGACCTCGTCAGTGCCCCGCTCGCGCCGGAGCCCGTGCTCGCGGAGATCGTCCTCGACCGGTATGACTGCGCGTGCTCAGTCGCGCGGCAGCAGGCGGTCGAGGTACGCGTTGCGGAAGACGCCGTGCGGGTCTAGCCGGCTCGCCAGCTCCTGGAAGTCGCCGAGCCGCGGGTAGAGCTCGGCCAGCCGGTCGGCACCGGTGGTGAAGAGCTTCCCCCAGTGCGGGCGCGCGTCGAAGGGCGCGAGCGCCTCCTCGAGGAGCGGCAGCACCGCCTCGACCTCACGCTGGCGGGGCAGCCACGTGAAGTGCAGACCGATGCAGTCGTGGTCGCCGCTCGGGGAGAGCCAGAGCCCGTCGGCCGCCATCGTCCGGATCTCGGTGATCTGGAGGAGCGGCACCACGTGCTCGCGGAGGCTGCGGACGGCGTCGATGGCCGCGAGGGCGTGCTGACGCGGCACGAGGTACTCGGTCTGCAGCTCCTCGCCGTTCGACGGGGTGAAGTTCATCTTGAAGTGCGGGAGCCGCTCGTGCGACGGGCCGGCGACGCCGAGCTGCTCGGTGCAGCTCACCGCCGAGATGCCCGGCAGGGGGTGCAGCGGGACGAGCGAGCGCCGTGCCCCGTGGAAGATGTCCGTGGCGTACGCCGGCACGCCTCCGGCCGGAGCCGGCGCTGGCGCGTCGGTGCGGCTCTTGAGCCAGACCTGGTCGATGCCCGAGTCCGCCCAGCGCGTGAAGAGGCTCACGGAGTAGGCGGCCCCGGTGATCGCGTCGAGGTCCTCGGCGAGCGCATCCCAGGAGAGTCCCTCGAAGACGTCCTGGCGGACCTCGAACGCCGGCTCGACGGCGAGCGTCACGCGCGCGACGACACCGAGCGCGCCGAGGTGCACGACGGCGGCCTCGAGCGGGATGCTGCCGTCAGCGGTGCCGGTGCCGGTGCCGGTGCCGACGTGGACGAGCTCGCCGGTCCCGGTCACGAGGTCCATCCTGCGGACCGCTCCGCCGAGGCCACGGTTGCTGTCGCCGGAGCCGTGGGTGGCGGTGGCGATCGCCCCCGCGACGGAGATGTGGGGGAGCGAGGCGAGGTTGTGGATCGCGTAGCCGCTCGCCGCGAGAGCGGTCGCGAGGTCTCCGTAGCGCGTCCCGCCGCTCACCGTGACCGTGGTGGCTCCCGCTGTGTCCTGGTCGACCGTGAGCGGCGCGGCACCCAGCGGCTCGAAGCGGTCGAGCAGGAGGTGCGTGCCGGTCGTGTCGGCGATGTCGTTGAAGCAGTGCCGAGAGCCCAGCGTGCGCACGGGACCGCCCGACGTGACCGTCCCCTGGACCTCCTCGAGGGTCGTCGGCCGGCGCACGTCCGTCGCCGCGTACGTGAGGTTCCTCGCCCAGTTGGTCCCGGATACCGCCTGCGTCATCGCTTTCCTGCCTGTCCGTCGTCGCCGTGCCTGAGCCGTGCCGCGCCTGGGCGTGCCATGCTCCAGCGTGCCCTGCCTGGTGCGGCCGCGCGCGCCGTGCCGCTCACCAGTTCTGCTCGGTGCCGCCGCCCTCGCCGTCGTTGAGCCACCCCTCGGTGTCGCGGCGCTCCTCCTCGCCCTGCTGGTTGCGCTGCTCGAGGTCCTCCCGGCGCTGCTCCTCGGGGGTCAGCGGCTCACCGGTCTGCGGATCCTCGGGCTCACCGGTCTGAGGGTCCTCGGGCTCACCCGTCTGCGGGTCCTGAGGGTCCTCGGGATCTTGCGGGTCCTCCGGCTCCTCGGGCTCCTGCGGGTCACCCTCGCCACCGCCCTCGGGCGGGGGCGGGTTCTCGAGCGCCTCGCGCTTCTCGCGGGCTGCCGTCTCCTTCTCGACGTTGCGCTCGCGCGCCTCGTCGTCGTCCGGGCACTCGTTCCAGATCCGGATCTCGTTGGCGTCCTGGTAGAGCTCCTCGGCCTCGAGGTAGGACTCGATGGCGAGGTCCTTGTAGAGCTCGGGGTCCGGTGCCGTGCCGTCGGTGGGGACGTCGGTGCCGAGAGCGTCGAGCGCTCCCTGCTCACGCTTCATCCGCTCGACGTGGCCGTCGGCGACAGCCTGGGTGACGTCGCCCTGGAGCTCGTGGCCCACGGCGAGGTTCGTCTGGACGGCGCACACGGGCACGAACGAGCCGGCGGGGAGGTCGGCGAGGTCGGCAGGCGGTTCCGGAGCGAGGTCGTGCGCGGTGAAGAGCTCGTCGATGCCGCCCTGGAGGTTGTCGTCGCGCAGGAGCGAGGTGCCCTCGTCGAAGTGCACCTTCCACTGCTCGGCCACGTTGAACGTCTGCAACCAGTGGTAGCGGGACGCTGCGCCCTCGAAGTCCTCCTCGTCGTAGCGGTCGTCCGCCGCGTTCGCGATCATCGGGACGGACAGCGCCTTGCCCGCTGCGAGGAGGGCGACGAGCACGAGAGGGAACGTCCACCAGAACAGGCGCTTGCGCTTGCGCAGCCGCGTGGACCGGATGCGGGCGACGCGGTCGTACTCGAGGACCCTGCGGCGTTCCTCGGCCTGGTGCTCGAGCTCGGCGCGACGAGCCGCCTTGCGGTCCGGGCGCGTGGTGATGCGCGTCGAGACCTTGGTCGGCAGCTGGGGTGCGTACTGGTCGGACCTGTCAGGCATGGTGGACCCCCACGGTATGGCCGAGCCGCCGTCCGGCGTCCCACGCCTCGAGCGCGAGCAGGGCGGCGAGGACGAGCGCGAACGGCCAGAGGAGCATCTGGTAGGACGTGAGCGTGCGGCGACCGTCCGCCGCGATCTGCTGCGGGTCGATGTCCGCGACGAGCTGGGCGGTCTCGGTCGGTGCGGTGCGCTGGACGTACGGGATGCCCATCTCGTCGGCGATCGCCTGGAGCTGGGCGGAATCGATGATCGAGAGGGCGTCAGGGGCGCCGTCCTTCGTCGTGTCCTTGATGTAGTCGCCCTCGACGTCTCCGCCGTTGTTGAAGATGGGGTCGTACTCCTTCATGCGCCCGCCCTCCTCGGTGCCGTAGCCGAGCACGGCGCCCCCGTCGATGAGCGGGGCGAGGTCGGCGAAGGACCGGCGGTCGCCCTCGGCCGTGTTCTCGCCGTCGGTCATGAAGAACACGAGACGCACGTTCGACGGGTCCTGCTCGGACGCGCCGGTGAGGGCACGGGTGAGCTCGCTCAGGGGGCGGTCGACGAGCGAGCCCTGGGAGTAGATGGTCACCTCGCGCTCGAGGGTCTGCGTCCACGCGGTCACCGAGCGGGCGTCCGTCGTCAGGGGCAGCTGCCGGCTCGCCTGGGAGTCGAACGAGATGATCGAGTAGCGCGCCCCGGGGATGTCGGCAGCGATGCTCTGCATGTCGGCGCGCACGCCGTCGAGCCGCTGCGAGGTGCCGTCGTAGTCCTCGGCGGCCATGGAGCCGGTGCGGTCGACGACGAAGAAGACGTCGACCGCCGTGATCGAGGTGTCGGTCCCGGTTCTCGGCAGGCTCGGCGCGAGCCCGATGAGCGCGACGGTGAGGACGATGCCGAAGCGTCGGAGCCAGGCCCACGCCTCGCGGTGTCCCGTGCCGGACGGTCGACGGGCTGCGCGGACGGCGAGGAACGCCGTGAACCCGAGCAGCGGGAGGAAGATCGCGAGGAGGGCAGGGACGGGAAGGAGCGGCTGGAGGATCATTCGCGCAACCTCCACTGCACGGCGACGAGCAGCGTCACGCCGAGGACCGCCCAGAGGAACCACGGCCCGGCCTTGTCGGCGGACGTGACCTCCGGGGCGGCGTCGAGGTCGACCGCCTGCTGGGCCTGGACGTCGCGGACCATCTGCTCGACGGCCTGGGCGTCGTCGCTGTAGAAGTACATGCCGCCCGCACCCTCGATGGCTTCGCGGTACTCACGCTCGAGGCCCTCGCTGCCGCCCCACTCGGACGCTCCGTAGAGGCCGTTGAGGGAGATGCCGCGCTCGACGGTGAGGTCCACCGCCTCCTGGAGAGAGTAGATGGGGGCTCCCATGAGGTCGTTGTCGGTCGCGAGGATGATCGAGCGCGACCGCTCGGTCTCGGACTCGTCGAACTGCAGGGCGCAGCTCGCGAGGCCGTCGCCGATGAGCGAGGAGCCCTCCATCGTGCCGGTGGTCCCGGCGGTGAAGAGCATGTACCGGTCGAGCGCCTGCTCGTCGTCCGAGTACGTGACCGCCGGGTCGAGCGCCTCCGCGGCCTCGGTGAGCTGGTCCTGGACGAGCGTGTAGTCGTCTGTCAGCGGGAACACGGTCCGGGAGGTGGAGTTGAAGATCGACAGGGCGATGCGCTCCCCCTCGAAGCTGTCGACGAGCTCGGAGAACACCTGGACCATCTCGAGGTCGTACTCGAGCATGGAGCCCGAGACGTCGAGGCACAGGACGATGTCGCGGGTACCGAGCTTCTGGTTGACGACGGAGACGTCGACGGGTCGCGCGGCCATGACCGCGGCACCGACCGCCGCGACGACGAGCCCCGTCACGCCGAGCCACTGCAGCGCCCGGTAGCGCCTGACCCAGGTGCGGAACTCCGGGATCTGCTCGAGGTACTCGGAGTTGGCGACCCACACGGCCTCCTCCGGCCGGGCGCTCCGCGGGTTCCGGGCGAAGTACCAGGCGAGGACCGCCGCGGCGGCGACGAGGACGAGGACGACCGCGACGAGCCACGGCCACCGGATGGAGGAGGAGACCTGCTCCGCTGCGAGGATCACCATGAGGAGATCACCGTCCGTGCGCCGTCGAGCCCTTCGATGCCGGTCTCCTCCGTGGTGCGGGCGAACGCCGGCTGGTAGTAGCGGGCGATGAGGTTGGCGAGTCGGCCCGCACCGGTGAGGTGCTCGAGCTCGGTGAGCGTCATCACGGACGTGTCGACGCCGCGCCGCTTGGCAGCGAACTCGCGGACGATCGAGCTGAGCCGCAGGTGCAGCTCGCGCACGTCGATCTCCTCGGCGTGGAAGGCGCGCTCCACCTCGTCGACCTTCGCGAGGTAGAGCACGCGCATGTCGACGAAGGGGTCGCTGCCGGCCGCGTACGTCGCGGGCGGCGGTGACTCGAGCACGCGGTCCTCGTCGCTGCGCCGGCGGGTGATGACGAAGAGGACGATGAGCCAGACGGTGACCGCGACGATGAGCAGGACCGCGGTCCAGGCCCACCACGCACTGAACGCGACGGGGTCGACGATGTCATCGATGGGCACGTTTCTGCCTCCCCAGGAGATCGATGAAGCGGTCGACCACGTCGGTGCTGCTGTCCGCGATCATCCCTTGGATCTGCTGGCGCCTCAGGAGGTCCGCGACGAGCTGGCGGCGTGCGTGGACCACCTGGTCGGCGGAGTTCTGGAGCCCGCGCCGCTGCTGGAGGTACGGGGGGAGGTGGAGGTCGTCGTCGACGTCGCGCACCGGCTTCTTCGTGGGACCGCCGGTGATCGTCAGGGCCGAGGCGTCGGCGACGGCGAGGACCATGACTTCGTGGCGGACACGGAGCTGGCGCAGGAGCCGCTCGTGCTGGGGCTCCGGGCGCGCCTCGTCGGTGATGATGATCATGAGCGATCGACGCTGGAACGCGTTCATCGCGCGCTCGAGCGGTCGGTCGAGGTTGCTCGCCGGTGCGTCGATGTCGAACGTGTTCGCGAGCTGGTGGAGCATGACCTCGAGGTCCTGCGTGCTCGCGCGCGGCGGGCGCTGGACGAGCCGCTCGGCGTCGCCGGCGACGAGCGCGACCCGGTCGCCGCGGTCCCGCGCCAGGTAGGCGACGAGCGACGCCATGAAGACGGCGACGGTCGACTTCTCCTCGCCGCCGGCCGAGACGGCCGCCATGTTGCGGCCGGTGTCGACGACGAGCACGAGGTTGAGGTTCGACTGCCGCACGAACCTGCGGATGATGGGGATGCCGGCGCGCGCGCTCGACTTCCAGTCGACGTCGCCGACGTCGTCACCGGGGGAGTAGAGGGAGAGGTCGTCGAAGTCCTGGCCGTGGCCCTTGAAGATCGACCGGTGCCGGCCCTCGAGCAGGCCTGCCGCACGGCGGGCCACAGGGAGCTCGAGCCGAGCCCTGACCTGGGCGAGCCGTGAGATCTCGTTCATCGGTGCAGACCCTACGGTGTGGGTACGGCGTCGAAGATCGCGTCGATGAGCTGCTCGGGCTGCACGTTGTTGGCGAGCGCGTCGAACGTGCGGACGATGCGGTGCCGCAGGACGGCGTAGCGGATCGCCTTGATGTCGTCGGGGATGACGAACCCGCGGCCGGCCTGGATCGCGAGCGACTGTGCCACGCGCATGAGCGCGATCGACCCGCGGGGGCTCGCGCCGACGCGGATGTGGTTGGACAGTCCCTGGATCGGGCGGGGCCCGGAGAAGCGGCTCGTGTTGATGATGTCGACGATGTACCGCTTGATGGACGCGTCGACGTAGACGTCGTCGACGAGCCGCTGGAGGAAGCGGACGTCGTCGAGCGAGATGGGCGCGACGTCGATCGGTGCGGTCTGCCGACCGGAGGAGACGCGCTCGAGGATCTCGACCTCGTGGATCGCCCCCGGGTACGTGAGGACCTCCTTCATGAGGAACCGGTCCATCTGGGCCTCGGGCAGCACGTAGGTGCCCTCTTCCTCGATGGGGTTCTGCGTCGCGAGCACCATGAAGGGGTCGGGGAGCGGGTACTCGACGCCACCGATGGACGTCTGGCGCTCCTGCATCGCCTCGAGCATCGCCGACTGCGTCTTCGCGCTCGAGCGGTTGACCTCGTCGAGCAGCACGAGGTTGGCGTGCACGGGACCGAGCTGCGTGGTGAACGAGCCGGTGCCGTAGTTGTAGATCTGCGTGCCGACGATGTCGTTCGGCATGAGGTCCGGCGTGCACTGGATGCGGTGGAACGTGCCGCCGACCGCTGCGGCCAGGGTCTCGGCAGCCGTCGTCTTCGCGAGGCCGGGGACGCTCTCGAGGAGGATGTGCCCGCCGGCGATGAGGGAGCTGACGAGGGCGGTCCGCAGGGACTCCTGCCCGACGACCCGCTGCTCGAACACGTGGGTGACGGTGCCCAGGAGCTCTTTGGCCCTCTGGAGGTCTGCGGGCGTGATGCCGCCGTGGCCTGAGCTCATGGGGGACGTACCTTTCATCGCGGGGTCGGGGTTCAGTATGCCAGCGGACCCGGTCCTTCGACCCTTGCGGCGATGGGGCCGGGTACCCATGCACAACTCCCCTCCCCGTACCCTGGAGGGGTGAAGACACGCCAGCAGGACGGGGCCGTGGCGGCCCCACGCAGGCCTGCTCGGGTCCTTCTCGACGCGCCGAGGTCCTGGGTCGCGGTCCTCGTCGGCGTGGTGGTGCTCGCCCTCCTCGCGGTCGTCGTGGGCGGGGCGTTCTCGGGCGCGTTCGAGACGCAGCTCCTCCTCGACCCGGGTGCCGTCGTGCGGTGGGGCCTGCCCGTCACGACCGTCCTCGGCGAGCTCGCGGTGGCCGCGACGCTCGGCGGTCTCGTGCTCGCGGCCTTCGTCGTGCCGCCGGGCGTGGCGCTCGAGCGGACCCTGACCACGGTCGCGGTCGGCGCCGGGGTCTGGACGGTCGCGTCCCTCGCGCGCATGGTCCTCTCCGGCTCCAACGCGGTCGGCGTCTCGCTCGACGACCCAGCGTTCGGGGAGCAGCTCGGGGTGTACCTCACGCAGATCCCCGCCGGTCGCGCCTACCTCGCCATCACGGTGACGGCGGCGCTCGTGTGCCTGTCGGCCATGCTCACCCGCACGGCGACGGGCGCGCTGTGGACGGGCGTCCTGACCCTCCTCCCGCTCGTGCTGCAGTCGCTCATGGGCCACGCGGCGGGCTCGACGAGCCACGAGCTCGCAGTCTCGTCCCTCTTCATGCACCTCGTCGGGGCGGCGGTCTGGATCGGTGCCCTCCTCGTCATCGGCGTGCTCCGCACGTGCCGCGCGCTCACGGACGACGGGCTCGCCGTCCTCGTCGCCCGCTTCTCGCCGATCGCGTCGTGGTGCTTCGTCGTCGTCGCCCTCTCCGGAGCGGTCAACGCGCTCATCCGCCTCGGTGGGGCCGCAGGGCTCTCGACCGAGTACGGGGTGCTCATCCTCGCCAAGACCGGCCTCTTCGTGGTGCTCGGCGGCTTCGGGTGGGCGCACCGGACCTGGGTGGTCGGGAAGCTCGGGGCCGTCGGGACGGCCGAGGCCGCCGGTCCGCGCGCAGGCGCGAGCCCGACCGCCCTCTTCTGGCGCCTCGCCGGCGCCGAGCTCCTCGTCATGGGCGCGGTCTCCGGCGTCGCGGTCGCCCTCGGAGGCACGCAGCCGCCCGACGACAACTCGCCACCGGTCGACCCCACCCCGGCGTTCATCGTCACCGGCCGGGCGCTCCCGCCCGAGCTGACGTTCACCCGGTGGTTCACGGAGTGGCGGTGGGACGTCCTCCTCGGCTTCGCCTGCGTCGCGGCGCTCGTCGTCTACCTCCGCTGGGTGTGGCGGCTGCACCGGCGCGGCGACGCCTGGTCGCCCCTGCGCACCGCGTCCTGGGTGGTCGGGACCGTCCTGCTGTTCTGGGTGACCAACGGCGGACCGGCGGTCTACGGCTCCGTCCTCTTCAGCGCCCACATGCTCCAGCACATGATCCTGGCCATGGTCGTCCCGATCTTCCTCGTCTCCGGTGCGCCCATGACCCTCGCGCTGCGCGGGCTGGTCATCCGCAAGGACGGCACCCGCGGCCCCCGCGAGTGGCTGCTCGTCATCATCCACTCGCGCTACGGGCGCTTCTTCGCCCACCCGATCGTCGCGGCCATGAACTTCGCCGGGTCGATGATCGTCTTCTACTACACGCCCGCGTTCGAGTACGCCCTCTCCACCCACATCGGTCACATCCTCATGACCGTGCACTTCGTCATGGCCGGGTACTTCTTCGCGAACGCCCTCATCGGCATCGACCCCGGCCCGTCGCGTCCCCCGCACGCGCAACGTCTGCTGCTCCTCCTCGCGACCATGGCCTTCCACGCGTTCTTCGGCGTGACCCTCATGTCCGGCGAGATCCTCCTCGTGCCCGAGTGGTTCGGCCTCATGGGCCGCGAGTGGGGGCTGCCCGCGCTCGAGGACCAGCAGAAGGGCGGCGGCATCGCATGGGGCGTCGGAGAGCTCCCGACCATCAGCCTGGCCGTCATCGTCGCGGTCTCGTGGGCGCGGGACGACACCCGGCTCGCCACGCGCCGGGACCGCAAGGTCGACCGCGACGGCGACATCGAGATGGACGAGTACAACGACATGCTCAAGAAGCTCTCCGACCGGGACCGGACGGCTCGCTGACGGCTGCGCTCAGCGCAGGAGGTCCTCGGCGGTCCGCCCGATCGCGAGCGCGCTCGCCGCGGAGGCGTCCCGCGCAGCCGACGACATCCACCCCGGCCCTGCGGCGCTGAACCAGACCGCGGAGAGCCCCGCCCAGGCGACCACCCAGCGGAGAACACGCACGGTGGCGAGCCCTGCCGCGTCGGCGACGACGTCCACCTGGCGCTCGAGCCGGCCCGGGATCAGCGCGACGCCGTGGGTCGGGTTGCAGAGCATGTTCGCGTAGTCGAACGCCCGGTCGCCCACGAGACCTTTCGGGTCGATGGCCTTCCAGCGCGGTGCCGCCGCGTCGCCGAAGTCGAGGACGTTCGCATGGTGGACGTCGCCGTGGAGGATCACCTCGTCGCGGCGCTGGTCGAGCAGGTCGCGCGCGGTCGTCGCGGCGCGGCGCACGAAGCCGCGGTGCGAACCGGCGCCGGCGAGGAGGTCCCGGAACCACCGGTCGAGCGGGACGAGGTCGGACGACCGGGGACCGTCGCCTGCACCGACGGCATGAAGGTCGTGCACCACGGCGCAGAGGACGCGCGTCGCGCGGGCGTCCGCCAGGATCCAGCGCGGCGAACCGGCACCGTTCGTCGCCTGCGCCGTGAGGGAGCGCGGCCCGGTCGCGCGCTCGAGGACGACGGCAGGCCCGTCATGCTCCAGGACCCGGGCTGCGGCCCGGCCGCCCCAGCGGGTCATGAGGCTGTTTCCGCGGCGCTCCTCGTCGCTGAGCGCGACCTTGAGCATCGCCGGGACGCCCTCGTGGAGGACCGGCAGGAGATGGCTGCTGTGCGTCGAGAAGCCGTCGCCGTCGACGACGAGGTTCCAGCGGGCGACGAACGAGTCTGGATCGAGCGCCCTGGGGTCGAGATCGCGGGTGCTGTGGCGGGTGTCGGTGTCGGGGAGCGTGTTCACGGTCTTTCTACGGTACGTCCGGTTTCGTGCGCCGTCCTGGCGGCCCAGGGGTGCGCGCTCGGGGCTCCCAGCGCGCGCGGTGCACCGATCTGCGCAAGGGTTTCCCCCGGGGGTCACAGCACCAGCTGTCATCAGTCGTCGTCTACGAAGGAGTTCTCATGGGTTTCGGAATCGGTATCTTCCTCATGGTCCTGGGGGCGATCCTCGCGTTCGCGGTCCAGGACGCGATCAGCGGCGTCAACCTCGTGGTCATCGGCTACATCTGCCTCGGCGCGGGCGTCCTGTCGCTCATCATCGCGTTCGCCATGAACCAGCAGCGCACGAACACCACGCACCGCGAGGTCATCGAGCGCCGCGACGACCGCCTCCCGCCGGCGGTCTGACACGACCCGCAGCCCGACACCGCGGGCGGCGTCTCCGGGCGCCGCCCGTCTCAGTCCTCCGGCGGGCTGATCGCGTCGTCGGCCTGCATGTCGAGGTGGGGGCCGTCGGGGTTGAGGTAGTCGACGGTGACGTCGATCCCGAGGCGCGAGTCGTCGGGCACTCCCTGGTCCTCGAGACCGGTGATGATGCGCCAGCAGCGCTGCTCTGCGCCGACGATCCCGTCGATCCCGCCGTCGCACTCGACGGGGAACGTCGTCCCGGTCTCCTCGTCCATCGCTCCGGCGACGGCCTCGGCGAGAGCGTCCTCGGACACCGTGCCGGCGTCCTCGGCCTCGTCCGCGTCGTCCGTCTCTTCTGGTTCCTCGGTCTCCTCTGCGTCGGACGACTCGTCGTCCGACGACTCGGTCGAGACGCTGTCCTGCGCTTTCGGCTCGGTGTCCTCCGACGAGCAGCCGACGAGCGCTGCCGCGAGGAACGCAGCGCTGACGAGGACGGTCGTGCGGCGAGAGCGGAAGGTGGTGACAGACATGTGCATCTCCTGAGCTGGTGGACCTCCAACGTAGCCGTGGAGCGACCGCCGCACGCGCCTCCAGGGTGGTGTCAGGTCCCCGGGTCGAGGTACCCATGTCGAGCGTCAGACGCTCGTGCACTCCGTGCCGTCGAGGGTGAACGTCGGCTCCGCGCCCGGCGTCCCGGCGCCGAGGAACCCGAACGTCACCGTGCCGTGGTGGCCGATGGTCGAGTTCCACGCCGCACCCCGGGCGGTGACGCTGCTCCCGGTCTGGGTGAGCGTGGAGCTCCACGACTGCGTGATGGTCTCGCCGTTCGCGAACGACCACGTGAGCGCCCACCCGGAGATCGGGGTCATGGACTCGTTCGCGATGGTCACGTTGCCCTGGAACCCTGCTCCCCAGGAGTTCGACGCGTCGTAGTCGACGGAGCACGTCGCGACGGGTGCGTCGCCGGAGGAGAACGTCAGGATCGACGACGGCGGTGACGCGTTCCCCGCGGCGTCGTGCCCCACCACGTAGACCGCGTAGCTCGTCCCGGGCTCCAGCCCCGTGAGCGCGGCGCTCCCCGGGCCGCTCCCCGAGTACGGCACGGAGGCGAGGACGTCGTCCGTTTCGGCGTCGTGCACGGTGTGCTTCGTGACACCGACGGCGTCGGTCGACGCGGCGAAGGCGATGCCCGCGCTCGTCCCCGAGGCGGTGACGAGGCTCGGCGTGCCCGGCGCGGTGGGCGCGGTCGTGTCGACGGGCGGGTCCGTGGGCGGGTCGGTCGGCTCCCCGGTGCCCCCGCCGAACACGACGTCGGAGCAGTTGTAGAAGGACTCGGGGCTGTCCGAGCGCTCCCAGATCGAGAAGATGACGTGCCGACCGCTCTTCTCGGGCAGCGTCGCGTCCCAGTAGTACTCCGGCCCGGTCGCGCCGCCGGAGCGCACGGGCGGGTCGACGACGCGGTCGAACTCCTCGATGTCGTCCCACCCGAGCGGCTGCGACGGGTCCCACCCGTCCTTGGTGATGTACTGCGTCCACGAACCGGGGTGCTGCACCGTCGCGGCGTACTGGAAGGTGATCTCGGCGCCGGACGCCAGGGCGGTCGTCGGCCAGAGGTCGCTCGGCGTGTTGAACGCCTGGAACTGCTCGCCCGGCCCGCAGAGCTCGCCGTCCGGGATGGTCTCCTCGTGCTTGCCGTCGACGAGCGAGAGCAGGTTGCCGTACCAGGTGTAGAACGGGTACGAGCTGTACGCGAGCGCGTCCTGGCAGATCGCGTTCGTCGGCAGCATGTTCCCGCCCTGTCCCGCCGCCTGACCGCCGGCGAGGCCGTCGAGGTAGCACTGGTAGGTGCGGGTCGCGGGGAACGTCAGCCCGCCGTGGGCGTCGGCGGTCTGCGGCGCTCCGGCCACCACCGTTCCGCCGGCGAGGAGGCCGGCTGCGGCCAGACCGAGGACGAACCGGCTCGTGCGGGATCGGGAGGTAGTCATGATCGTCGGTCTCCTGCCAACCTGGACGGGCACCCGGGACGGGCGAGATGTCGACTGCGCGAGCCCTCAGCGTCCGTCGGGGTGCTCTGCCGGTCAACGCGCCTAAACGTTTCTGCGGCGGGTCCCGCCCGGGCCGGATCGACCCGGCTGCCGGTCCCTTCCGACGGGCTGGTGTCGGGGGCGGCGGCCATACTCGGACGACAACGAGCAGAGCGCGAGAGTCAGACAGGATGCCGGTGACGGCAGATGCGGGGGCGTCGGATGGATCACGAGGAAGCGCGAGAGATCAAGAGGCAGCTGGCGGACTACGTCGCGGAGAAGTACGGGGAGAGCGTGACCGCGAGCGGCGTCGGCGTCGCGGGCGCCGGGGTGGCGCTGGGCCTCTCGCCGTTGCCCGACGGTGGTTACGGCCTCGCCGTGCGGTACCGGCTCGGTGTGCCGAGGGCCCGGATGGTCGCCCGCAAGGTCGCGGAGCAGGTCGGTCCGGCGGTCGACGTGCGGCGGACCGGCCGGATCTACGCCGGACCGCGTCGCGCCGTCGGGCTGCGGACACCGGTCGCGACGGCGCTCGCGGTCGGCGAGACGGGCCGCGCCCGGCCGTTGCGCCCGGGGGTGTCGATCGCGCACCGGGACGTCACCGCGGGGACGCTCGGGGCTTTCGTCCGCGTCGACGGCGCGCTCCACGCCCTGTCGAACTATCACGTGCTCGTCGGCTCGCCCTCGGCCTCCGTCGGTGACCCGGTGCTCCAGCCCGGTCCCGCGGACGGCGGGACGGACCCGCGGGACCGTGTCGGGACGCTCGCGGGCTTCGTCGCGCTGCGCCGCGGCGCGGTCGCGATGGTCGACGCCGCGACGGCCCTTCTCGAGGACCCGTCGGTCGACCTCGACTACCCCGAGGTCAGTGCGATCACGACGACGGCCGAGGCCGTCGGCGACGAGCAGGTCCTCAAGGTGGGCCGCACCACGGGGCTGACCCGCGGCCGCATCACGGCGATCGAGCTCGACGACGTCGTCGTCGGATACGGCGACGAGCTCGGCGAGCTGCGCTTCGACGACCAGATCGAGGTCGAGAGCACGGGTGCCGGACCGTTCTCCCGCGGCGGCGACAGCGGCTCGGTCGTCTACCGGGCAGACGGCGTCGCACTCGGTCTGCTCTTTGCAGGGAGCGAGACAGGGGGCGACAATGGGACTGGGCTGACCTACATCAACCCGATCAACACCGTCCTCCGCGAGCTGGGGGCCACGTTGGCGGGCTGAGGCGGCCTCCCGGCCGAGATCCGACCGGGGGCTCCGACGCGAGGTGCACATGGCGGACCTGGACAAGGCGCGGCACGCGAAGCTCCTGCTGCGCTCCGAGCTCGCGGGCCGTGACGGCATCCGCGGCGTCGGCATCTCCCGGGGCGACGACGGCTACCGCGTGCAGGTCAACGTGCTGAGCGAGTCGGACCGCCGAGGGCTCCCGACGACCGTCGAGGGCGTCCCCGTGCTCGTCCGCATCAGCGGGCGCATCCACGCCGGCGGCTGATCCGCGTGCGTGACCGGGCCACGCCGTGCCCGGGTGGCACCGGACGCTGTGCGGACCGCGCTCCATCGTGTTCACTGGTCCCGTGACGTCGACAAGCCCTCGCCTCGCCCGTGTCCGCGCTTCCGAGCTCGTCGGCCGGGGGTGGCTCAACACCGGTGGCAAGGACGTCAGCCTCGCGGACCTGCGCGGCAAGATCGTGGTCCTCGACTTCTGGACCTTCTGCTGCATCAACTGCCTGCACGTCCTCGACGAGCTCCGTGAGCTCGAGGCCGCGCACCGGGACGAGCTCGTCATCATCGGAGTGCACTCGCCGAAGTTCGTCCACGAGGCCGACCCGGTGGCGCTCGCCGCCGCTGTCGAGCGGTACGAGGTGCACCACCCCGTCCTCGACGACCCCGAGCTCGTCACGTGGTCCGCGTACACCGCGCGGGCGTGGCCGACGCTCGTCGTCATCGACCCCGAGGGCTACATCGTGGCGCAGATGGCGGGGGAGGGACACGCGCACAACCTCGAGATCCTCGTGCGTGACCTCGTCGCCGAGCACGACGCGAAGGGCACCCTGCACCGCGGCGACGGACCCTACGTCGCCCCGGAGCCGACCGCGGGCACCCTGCGCTTCCCCGCGAAGGCGATCGCGCTGCCGAACGGCAACCTCCTCGTCGCCGACGCCGGTCACCACTCCCTCGCCGAGCTCCTCCCCGACGGCGAGACCCTCGTGCGGCGGATCGGCTCCGGCGAGCGCGGCCTCGTCGACGGACCGCCCGAGGAGGCACGGTTCAGCGAGCCGAACGGCCTGTGCCTCGTGCCCGACGAGCTGCGGTCCTTCCTCGGCTACGACGTCCTCGTCGCCGACACCGTCAACCACGCCCTGCGCGCGGTGGACCTCGAGGACGGGACCGTCGTCACCGTCGCGGGCAACGGCTCGCAGCTCATGGTCGGGGCGAGCGACAACGTCCTGCCCGATCCTCAGGCCGAGCCCGCGGCGAGCGCGCCGGGGACCACACAGCCGGGAGAGGCCGGCGAGCCAGAGCAGCCTGAGCGAGCGGGGGAGGCGTTCACGTCGACCCTCACGCTGACCTTCGAGCTCCCCGACCTTCCCGAGGAGACGGGCGCGACGCGCCCGCTCGTCGGCGGTGTGCCCTTCACCAACCCCGCTCAGCTCCACAAGCTCTCGTCGCCGTGGGACGTCGTGTGGGTGGAGCCGCTCGGCACGTTCCTCGTCGCGATGGCGGGCAACCACTCGCTCTGGGCCTTCGACGGCGAGGAAGGCACGATCGCGCAGGTCGCGGGCACGATGAACGAGGGTCTGCTCGACGGTCCGCTCTCGGAGGCGTGGTTCGCGCAGACGTCCGGCCTCGCCGTCGGGCCGGATCACGCCGTGTGGCTCGCGGACTCCGAGACGTCGTCGCTGCGTCGCGTCGAGATCGAGCCGGGCACCTCCCGCGGGTTCGTCACGACGGCGATCGGCGAGGGCCTCTTCGACTTCGGCCACCGCGACGGGCCGGCCGCGCAGGCTCTGCTCCAGCACCCGCTCGGTGTCGCGACGCTCCCCGACGGCTCGGTGGTCGTCGCGGACACGTACAACGGCGCGCTCCGACGCCTCGACCTGGCTACGGACGAGGTGACGACCCTCGCGACCGACCTCGCCGAGCCGAGCGGCGTCCTCGTCCACGTGGACGGTGACGCGATCACCCTCACCGTCGTCGAGTCGGCCGCGCACCGCCTCACGCGCATCGCGCTGCCCGCCCGGCTCGCGGGGCAGGTGCTCGACACGGGTGCGCACCGGACGCAGCGTCCGGTCACCGAGGTGGCGCCGGGCGAGCTGGCCCTCGACGTCGTCTTCACGCCCGCGGCGGGCCAGAAGTACGACGACCGCTACGGCCCCTCGACCCGGCTCCAGGTGTCGTCGACCCCGCCCGAGCTGCTGCTCGACGGGACGGGCGACGCGGTCGAGCTCACCCGCACCCTGCGGATCAACCCGGACGTCACCGAGGGGGTCCTCCACGTCACCGCCCAGGCGGCCTCGTGCGACGACGACCCGGACAACGAGTACCCCGCCTGCCACCTGGCTCAGCAGGACTGGGGCGTCCCGGTCCGGGTCGTCACGGGCGCACCGACGAGCCTCGTGCTGCCGCTGCACGGCTGAGCGGTAGGGGCCTCAGCGCCCGAGCCGGACCACCCCGTCGACCGACCCGACCTCGTCGCCGCCGGCGAGCCGGGCACGGAAGGCGACCGGCCCGTCAGCCCTCACGGTGACGGAGTCCTCGTGGCGCTCGACCGCGAAGGTCGTCACCCCGCCGGTCCCCGGGTGCACCACGCGCACGCTCCGGTCCGCCGTGCCCGGGTAGACGGTCACGAGGGCGTCGGCCGCGTAGTCGTAGTCGGGGCGGTCGGCACCCGGCCCGGTGACGAGCACCGCGTCCTCGCGGACCCACACCGGCACGCTCGCGAAGTCGTGCCGCTCGGTGCGCCACACGCCGCCGCTCGCCACCTCGTCCGTGAGGAGGTTCGTCCACGTGCCGGCGGGCAGGTAGTACTGGACGTCGCCCGCAGCGCTGAAGACGGGCGCGACGAGGAGGTCGCCGCCGAGCATGTACTGCCGGTCGAGGTGGTCGACCGCCGGGTCGCCCGGGAACGCGAGCTGCATGGGGCGCATGACCGGCAGCCCGCGCTCGTGCGCCTGCAGCCCCGCCTCGTAGAGGTACGGCATGAGCTCGAGCTTGAGGCGGGTGAACCGGCGCGTGACGTCGACGGCGCTCTGGCCGGGAGCGTCGGGCGCCGACTCGTCGTCGAACGCCCACGGCACCCGGTAGCTCTGCGAGCCGTGCAGGCGGGAGTGGCTCGAGAGGAGGCCGAACGCGACCCAGCGCTTGAAGACAGCCGGGTCGGGTGAGCCCTCGAAGCCGCCGATGTCGTGGCTCCAGTACCCGAAGCCGCTCATCGACAGGGACAGCCCGCCACGCAGGCTCTCCGCCATGGACTCGAACGACGACGAGCTGTCGCCGCCCCAGTGCACCGGCATCTGCTGCCCGCCGGTCGTGGCGGACCGTGCGAAGACGACAGCGTCGCCGGCACCGCGGACCTCCTCGAGGACGGAGAAGACGGCCTCGTTGTAGAGCTGCGCGTACCAGTTGTGCATGGCGTGCGGGTCGGAGCCGTCGTGCCACACGACGTCCGTGGGGATGCGTTCGCCGAAGTCCGTCTTGATGGCGTCGACCCCTTGCGCGAGGAGCCCGCGGAGCTTGTCCTGGAACCAGTGGGTCGCGGCGGGGTTGGTGAAGTCCACGAGCGCCATGCCCGCCTGCCACATGTCCCACTGCCACACGCTTCCGTCGGCCCGCCGCACGAGGAAGCCGGCCTCGGCGCCCTCGTCGAACAGCGCCGAGCGCTGGCCGATGTACGGGTTGATCCAGGCGCTCACCCGCAGGCCACGCTCGTGGAGCCGCGCGAGCATGCCCACAGGGTCGGGGAACACGCGCGGGTCCCACTCGAAGTCGGTCCAGCTGAACTCGCGCATCCAGAAGCAGTCGAAGTGGAACACGCTCAGGGGGAGGTCCCGCTCGGCCATGCCGTCGATGAAGCGGTTGACGGTCGCCTCGTCGTAGTCGGTCGTGAACGACGTCGAGAGCCACAGGCCGTAGGACCAGGCAGGGACCTGCGCGGGCCGGCCCGTGAGGCGGGTGTACCGCTCGAGGATGTCCGCGGGCGTCGGGCCGTAGATCACGAGGTACTCGAGCGTCTCGCCGGGCACGGAGAACTGGACCTGCTCGACGGCCTCGCTGCCCACCTCGAACGACACGTGCTCGGGGTGGTTGACGAGCACGCCGTAGCCGCGGTTGGTGAGGTAGAAGGGGATGTTCTTGTAGGCCTGCTCGCTCGACGTGCCGCCGTCGGCGTTCCAGATGTCGACACTCTGACCGTTCTTGACGAGCGGTCCGAACCGTTCGCCGAGGCCGTAGACGCTCTCGCCGACGCCCAGCGAGAGCTGGGCGTGCATGTAGGCCGCTGCGTCGGCGAGGCCGGTGGTCGTCACTCCTGAGACGCCCGCCGGGCCGGACGGCACCGGCGCACCCGGGGCGAGGCCGACGTGCGCGAGGGACTTGTGCCCGCTGCGGGTAAGGACCGTCCCGGCCGCCTCGAACGTGAGGTTCCACGGGGCGCCGGGTGTGATGCGGGCACGCAGCGGACCGGACTCGAGGACCCCGCCGGACGCGTCGGCGGTCGCCCGGCCGTGACCGGGCTCGGACCCGAGCAGGTCGAAGCCATCCGCGGACGGGTCGCCCCGGTGGTGCTGGCTCCGCACCGAGACGACCCCCTCCATCGGGCTCGAGAGCGTCACGGTGAGCACCGGACGGTTGAGCGTGTCCCCACGACGGGTGATCACCCCGGTGGGTGCGACGACGACGAGGCTGTCGCCGCGCGACGACGGCACGGCCTCGATGTCGTAGGCCTCCTGCGCGTACCGCGCGTCGACCCCGGGGCGGGTGTGCCAGAAACCGTCGGTGAACTTCATGTGCGTGCTCCTGCTGTGGTGCCCCGGGCTCGGGACGGGCGGGTGGGTCGCGTGGCCGGGACGGTGCCCGCCAGCGGACGGTCAGGTGGCGTCGACGCTCCAGGACGGAGAACCGGACTCGCGCACGACGGCTACCCCGCGGGGCGCGACCGTGAGCGCGTCCTCGACGGTCGTGCCGCTCACAAGCTCGACGCCGGCCGGTCCGGCTGCCCCCTCGCCTGCGGTGCCGGCGGCACCGGCTGCGCGCAGCGTCCGCGGCGCGTCGCCGTGGTTGAGGACGAAGAGGTAGGTCCCGTCGCGGCCGTGCCGGCGCACCGTCTCGAGCTCGGGGTCCCCACCGGCGACGGTCGGCTCGATGCCGAGGTCGTACGTGAGGTCGGCGAGGAAGCGGTCGAGGGAGTCCTGGTCGAGGCGCGTCGAGACGTACCAGGCGTCGCCCTCGCCCACGGGGTGCCGCGTGACCGCGGGCGAGCCGGCCACCTCGCCGTCGGCGTACGTGGCGACCACCTCGGCGCCGGCGAGCTCGACCTGCTCGGACCACGTGCCTGCCTCGGAACCGTCGCTGAGCCGGACGGTCGCCTCGGGGTCGAGCGGGTGCAGGTCGGTCACCCGCACGCCGAGCAGGTCCCGCAGGACGCCGGGGTAGCCGCCGGGCACCACGTGGAGGTTCTCGTCGGCGATCCCGGAGAAGTACCAGGTCACCAGGGTGCCGCCTGCCTCGACGTACGCAGCGAGCGCCGCGGCCAGCTCTGCCGAGACGGCGAACATGCTCGGCACGAGCAGCAGCCGGTAGCGCCCGAGGTCGCCGTCGGGTGCGACGAAGTCGACCGGGAGCCCAGCCTGCCACAGCGCGCGGTGCGTCGAGCGCACGGCGTCGGAGTAGTCGAGGTGGTCGGACGGCAGGTGCGTGTTCTCGAGCGCCCACCACCCCTCGGCGTGCCAGAGGATCGCGACGTCGGCGTCGAGGATCGGCCCCTCGGCGGGAGGGGCAGCGACCTCGGCGATGCTCGCGAGGATCCGTCCTAGCTCCTGGACGCCGCGGTGGCTGGGGGAGTCGGGGCCGACGTGGGAGACGAGCCCGCCGTGCCATGCCTCGGCGCCGGCAGCGGGCGCCCGCCACTGGAAGAACAGGGCGCCCTGGGAGCCGCGTGCGACGTAGGAGAGGGAGTTGCGGATCATGCGGTCCGGCTCCTTGTGTGCGCGCCACCCGGGCATGGTCGAGCTGATCGTCGACTGCTCCATGAGCAGCCACGGGTGCTGGCCCGCCCACGACCGCGTGAGGTCCGAGGCGTACGCGGCGTGCGTCTCGCCGTCGAGCGTCAGCGTGTCGAGGTAGTGGTCGATCGACACGATGTCGAGCTCGGCGGACCAGCTCCACTGCTCCAGGTGGTTCCACGTGGGCAGCATGAAGTTCGTCGTGATCGGCGCGGTCGAGCCGGCCGCCCGGATCTCGGCGCTCTGCTCGCGGAGCGCGTCGAGCATCTCGTCCGAGCAGAACCGCTTGAAGTCGACGCTCTGCGTCGGGTTGTGCAGGTACTGGGTCGCGCGCGGGGGCTGCACCTGCTCCCACGCGGTGTAGCTCTGCGACCAGAACGCCGAGTACCAGGCCGCGTTGAGCGCCTCGAGGGTCCCGTACCTGCGGCGCAGCCACGCGCGGAACGCGACCGCAGCGTGCTCGGAGTGGTCGAACGTCCCGTACTCGTTGTGCACGTGCCAGGCCCGCAGGGCCGGGTGCGCGCCGTACCGTTCCGCCAGCGCTCTGGCGATCCGCCGGCACGCCTCCCGGTATGCGGGCGCGCTCATCGCGTACGTGTCGCGGCTCCCGTGGGTCAGTCGCGTCCCGTCCGGCCGCACCGGCATGGCGTCCGGGTGCGCGACGGAGAACCACGGCGGAGGAGAAGCCGTCGGCGTCGCGAGGATGACACCGATCCCCGCCGCGTCGAGCAGCTCGATGATCCGGTCCATCCACCCGAACGTGTACTCGCCCTCGCGTGGCTCGAGGACCGACCAGGAGAACACCCCGATCGTCACGGCGTTCACCCCTGCCGCGCGCATGAGCTCGATGTCCTCGAGCCACACGTCCTCGGTCCACTGCTCGGGGTTGTAGTCGCCGCCGAACAGGAACCTGTCGGTGGAGAAGGCGCGTGCGGGAACGGTCATCGGGGATTCCTCGTCTCAGATCGGTTCGGCTGGGCCGTGATTGCGTTCACGGCCCGGAGCCGGGGCGTGCTCGCGGCCGTACCGCGTGCGTGGTGGTTCAGCGCCCGTCGGGCCCGAGCCACTCGTGCTCAGGCGGGCGGAGCGCGTCGAGCTCGTCCCACAGGTCCTGCGGCACGTGCACGGACGCGTGCTCGACGGCGCGTGCGAGGTGCTCGGGGCTGGACGCGCCGACGATCGTCGACGCGATCCGCTCGTCCCGGGCGCCGAGCTGCAGGGCGGCCGCGGCGAGGGGGACGCCGTGGCGCTCGCAGGCGTCGTGCATCGCGGTCGCAGCCTGCAGGACGGCGGGCGACGCCGGCCGGTAGGCGTAGGACCCGCCAGGCCCGGGCCGGGTGGCGAGGAGCCCGCCGCCGAAGGGTGCGGCGTTGAAGAGCCCCACCTGGTGCTCGGCGCACGCCTCGAGGATCCCGCGCGCGGAGCGGTCGAGGAGCGTCCACCGGTTGTGCGTGACGGCTGCGTCGAAGAGCCCGGTGCGGACGTAGCGCTCCATCATCGCGGCAGGGCCGCCCGCGACGCCGACGAAGCGGACGACACCCGCGTCGCGAAGGTCGAGCAGCGCCCGGACGGGACCGTCCGGTGCCATGGCCTCCTCGAAGGTGATGCGCTCCGGGTCGTGCAGGTGCACGAGGGGCAGCTGGTCGAGGCCGAGGCGTTCCTGGCTCTCCCGGACCGAGGCCCGCATGCGCTCGCCGGAGAAGTCCGTCGAGCCGTGCGCGGGGTCGGCCTTGGTGATGACGAGGGTGCCGGTCGACGGGGCGCCGGTACCGCGCGCGGCCCGGAGTGCGGCCCCGACGCGCGCCTCGCTCTCGCCGTAGTTGTTCCCCGAGTCGATGGCACGGACGGCGCCGCCGAGGGCGAGAGCGAGGACGTCGCGCTTGGCCGCAGAGTCGTCGCCCTGCCCGAGGCGGGACGTGCCGAGGGTGAGCGGGCCGACGACGAGGTCCGTCCGGCCGAGAGTGGTCGAGTCGTTCATCCTTTGAGTCCTCCGCTGATGAGGTCGAGCCGCCAGAAGCGCTGCAGGAAGAGCATGAGCAGCACGAGCGGGATGATCGAGAGCGCAGCGCCGGTGATGGCGAGGCTGTAGAGCGCCGGCTCGCCCGAGCCCTTGGACAGGAGCGTGTAGAGGCCGACGGTCAGGGGGTACATGCGCTCGTTCGAGAGCATGACGTAGGGCAGGAGGAAGTTGTTCCACGTGCCGACGAACTGGAGCATGAAGACGGTGACCATGCCGGGCACCATCATCGGCAGCACGAGCGAGACGAACATCCGCGCCTCCGACGCGCCGTCGATCCGGGCCGCTTCCATCATCTCGGTCGGGACGGAGGACATGGCGTAGACCCGGGCGAGGTAGATGCTGAACGGCGAGATGAGCGTCGGTAGAAGCACCGACCAGTAGCTCCCCGCCATACCCATCTTCGACATGAGGAGGTACTGCGGGATCGCCAGCGTGATGCCCGGCAGGAGGACCCCGCCGAGGATCGCATAGAAGATCGCCTGGCGGCCGGGGAACTCGTACTTGGCGAGAGCGAACCCGGCCATCGTCGAGATGAGCGTCGAGAGCACGGAGCCGAGCCCGGCGTAGAAGAGGCTGTTGAGAGCCCACTGGCCGTACTGGCCGTCGCCGTACGCGAAGAGGTTCTGCAGGTTCTCCCACAACCCGGTGCCGGGCGCGAAGGTGAAGGTCGAGAAGAGCTCGGACCGCGACTTCGAGGCCGCGATGATCACCCAGGCGACGGGCAGGAGGGTGTAGAACGCGCCGAGCAGGAGGATCGCGGTCGGGATGGCCCGCCCGCGGCGTCGGCCGGTGGTGCGCATCTCGTGCTGCAGGCGTGGTCGCTTGTCCACGGGCATGGGCGTGGTGGGCGTGGTCGTCGTCATGAGTCGTCTCCGAAGGCGCGCTTCTGCACGAGGCGCAGGACGAGGAGTGATACGAGGAGGGTCCCCACGGCGAGGACCACGGAGGAGGCGGCCGCCAGCGGGAGGTCGTCGCGGACGAACGCGTCGCGGTAGATCTTCATGAGCGGCACCCAGGTCTGCGAGATCTCGGAGGTCATGGGCCGCAGGGTCGTCGGCTCGCCGTAGAGCTGGAGCGTGCCGATGAGGGAGAAGATGCCGGTGAGGACGAGAGCGGGGGCGACGAGGGGGATCTTGATCTTGCGGGCGATCTGCCACTCGGTGGCGCCGTCGAGCCGGGCCGCCTCGTAGACGTCGGACGGGATCCCGCGCAGCGACGTGTAGATGATGATCATGTTGAAGCCGACGCCGCTCCAGATCGCGATGTTCGCGACCGAGGAGAAGAGCATCGTGCCGTCGAGGAAACCGATCGTGCCCCACCCGAGCTGCTCCGTGATGTAGCTGAACGGGCTGGTGGACGGCAGGTAGAGGAATCCCCAGAGCAGGGAGGCCACGACGCCGGGTACGGCGTACGGGATGAAGATCGCGGTGCGTGAGAAGCGCGTCGCCTTGGCCCGGGGGAGGTCGAGGAGCAGCGCGAAGAGCAGCGCCAGCCCGAGGGTGAGGGGGATGGCGATGGCGCCGTAGACCGCCAGCCGCGTGAACCCGGCGAAGAACTCGGGGTCCGTGAAGGTCGAGACGTAGTTGGCGAAGCCGACGAACACCTCGCGGCGCTGGCCGAACGCACCGCCACCGGTGAGGCGGAAGCCGCGCAGGCTGAGGTAGACGGCGTAGACGATGGGCACCGCGAGGAAGGCCACGAACAGCAGCATCGACGGCGCGAGGAAGACGTAGGGGGCCAGCCGGCGGCGCCGACGACGGTTCTGGGGCGGGGCGGTGCCCGTCACGAGCATGCTCGCGGCGTCGGTCTGTGGTGTCTCGGTGGACATCATGGAGCTCCTGATGAGGTCGGCCGCGGGAGCCGGGCGGTCAGTTCTCGGCGACGTCGAAGCCGGTGGTGGTCATGTCGTCGACGACGATCTGCTGCGTCTCGACGAGGGCGTCACGCAGCGGTGTGCCGTTGGTGATCGCGGAGGCGACGGCGTCCTGGAAGGCGCTCGACGCGACGTTGACGTTCGGTCCCCAGCTGATGTCCGGGATGGTGTTGGCCGCGATCTCGGCTGCGACCTCCCAGTAGTCCGTCTGCTGCGGCATGAGCAGCGGCGGGTCGGACTCGAGGGTGAGCTCCTGGCCGGCGATCGACGCGGGGTACTGGCCGGCCTCGATCTGGATCGCGGCGGCCTCGTCGCTCGTGTTCATCCACAGGGCGAACTCGGCAGCTGCTTCCTGGTGCTCGGACGAGGTGGTCACGGCGATGGCAGAACCACCCTGGAACGCGACGTCGGAGTTCCCTTCCTCCCACTGGGGGAGCGGTGCGATGGCCCAGTCGCCAGCTTGCGACTCGGCGACGCCGTAGATGACTCCGGGCGCCCAGAGCGCGGCGGGCCAGGAGAGGATCTGGCCGTCGTTGAGCTTGGAGTTCCACTCGGGGGTGAGGAGCGGCTCGGCGAGGACGGCGTCCTGGTCGATGAGGTCCTGCCAGTAGTCGGCGACCTCGAGGGACTCCTCGCTGTCGATGCCGACCGTCCAGGTGTCGCCGTCGACGCTCCACCACTCTGCGCCGGCCTGCTGGGCGTAGCCGGCGAAGCCACCGAACTCTCCGGGCGCGAAGGTCGTGAGGTACGTGTCGGGATCGGCGGCGCGGACGGCGACGGCTGCGTCGGCGAACTCGGCCCAGGTGGTCGGCACCTCGATGCCGAGCTCGGTGAAGCGCGCCTGGTTGTAGACGAGGGCCATCGGCCCGACGTCCTGCGGGACGCCGTAGGTGGCGCCGTTGAAGGACGTCAGCCCCCACACGCTCTCGGTGAACGCGTCGCCGGCGTCCTGGGTGTGCTCGGTGATGTCTGCCGCGACGTCGCCGACGATCATCGCGGGGAGCGTGTTGAACTCGATGAGCGCGAGGTCCGGGGCGTTCCCGGCACGTGTGGCGGTGAGGAGCTTCGCGGAGGAGTCGGTGCCGCCGCCCGCGTCGGTCCGGGTCACCTGGACGTCGGGGTTGTTGGCGTTCCACGCGTCGACGAGCGGCTGCTGGGACGTTCCCCACGCCCAGTACTCGAGGGTGATGGGGCCGTCGGCGGAACCGTCGCCGTCGCCGTCGCTCGAGCAGCTGCTGAGCAGCAGGGTGCCGGCTGCGATGACAGCGGCGGGGAAGAGTGCCTTGGTGTTCCTCATGTCCTACCTCCTTGTAGGACGCGGGCGTCCTGCCCACGTCGGTCGTGCTGGCGTGCTCGCTCCGCGACCAGAACTGTCGAAGCGTTTCGAAAGTGGGTGCGAGAAGGTCCTTTCCTCGTGCCGGGGGTGTCAGGCCGTGGGGCGCGGGGAGACCGAGCCGAACGGCGTGTAGGTGGGGGCGATGAGCTCGACGCGCGGCTCGACCACCTCGGTGAGCTGCTCGATGGCGAGCTCGACGGCCCGGTCGCAGCTGTGCGCCGGGACGAGAGGGACGGCGTCGATCGGGGGATCGAGCCGGCTGGTGTCGAGCGTCGTCGCCGCGACGATCACGGAGAGGTCGTCCGGTATCCGGATCCCACGCTCGCGCAGGCTGTCGAGAGCGGCCGACTGGACGCTCTCCTGGCAGTGCATCACCAGGCCGGTGAGGTTCTCCTCCGGTCCGAGCAGGGCGTCCAGGGCTTCCCCGGTGCGCACGGCGTCGGCGTCGGGCATCGCGAACCGGGCCTCGAGGCCGCGCTCGGCCGCCCGCCGGAGGAACCCGTCGCGCAGTCGCGGCGGAAAGTTCGAGCCGTGCTCGTACACGCCCTGGGGGTGGCCGAGGAGGCCGACGACGCGGTGCCCGGCGTCGGCGAGGGTGTCGACCGCGAGCGCGCCGGCCGCCTCGAAGTCGAGGTCGACGCACACGAGGCCCTCGGTGTCGTCGGGGACGCCGACGAACACGGAGGGGATGCCGAGGGTGCGCGCCAGCTCGGTGCGCTCGTCCCGCGAGGCGACGTCGAGGACGATGAACCCGTCCACCAGCCGGCTCGCCGTCACGCGGCGCAGGCCGGCGGCGGCCTCTTCCTGGGTGAGCAGGAGGATGTCGTAGTCGTACCGGCGGGCGGCGGTGGCGACGGCGAGGAAGAAGGCCATGTGGGCGGGCGCGTAGGTGTCGGCGCGCAGCGGCTCGGTCACGGCGAGGATGTAGGTGCGGTTCCCGGCGAGCATGCGGGCACCGGCGTTCGGCCGGTAGTCGAGCTGGCGGGCTGCTTCTTCGACGCGGCGCCGGGTGGACTCCGCGATCGAGCGTTTGCCGCTCAGGGCGTAGGAGACGGTGCTGATGGAGACGCCCGCGATGCGCGCGACGTCGTGGATGGTCGTCATCGGGAGAGCCTCCGTCCATACCGCGGTGTATGTCGAAACGCTTCGACGTCGAAGCGCTTCGAAAAACATAACAGCGGTAGGTGAGGTGCACAAGCCCCCCAGGTCAACCGGTGAGCACGACCTCGCCCGCGACGGCTCGCGCGTGCACGGCCGCGACGTGCGCGAACTCTGCGGCGTCATGCCGGGCGCTGAGGTCGTCGAGCATGTACCGGCAGGCCCAGGCGAGCGCGTCGGGGGAGACGTCTCCGAGGCCGGCCGACCGCGTCCAGCCGTCCACGAAAGCCTCCCACGAGGGGGCGCCCACGAGCGGCCGGGCGTGCGGGTCGAGGTGCAGGACGGTCACCGTGCGGGCGCGGTCGAGGTCGGGTGGGCCGGAGGCAGTGTTCGTCCAGTCGAGGACGGCGGTGACCTCGTCGTCCTCGTCGAGCAGGATGTTCAAGGGGTGGAGGTCGAGGTGCAGGAGGTTCGCAGCGCCGATCTGCTCGTGGGCCACCGGGAGGCCCGAGGGCGCGGCCAGCTGAGCGAGGGCGCGGTGCACCTGTCCGCAGGCCTCGCCTCGACGACGCGCTCGACGTGTGCCGGAGCTCTCGTCCACGTAGGCCGTCGTCCCGGCGACCATCCGCTGGAGGACCACCGACCTCCCGGTCGCGGGATCGTCCACCCGGTCGAGCAGCGAGGGGACCGGGACGACCGACGCCGCAGCCTGGGCTGCCACGAGCTCGACGTCGAGGACTGCCGACCACCCGGTGCGCAGCACGTGCCCGCCGCAGGCGAACACCTGCCCGGTCGCCCCGCCGAGCGGGGTCACCTCGTCGCTGAGGTCGAAGCGTGCTGCCGCGCGGCGCGCTAGGCCGATCCATGAGCTCCCGGTCATGGCCCCCATGATGCACCCTGGTGAGCCGGGCCGGGCCAGGCCGGGCCGGCTAGCCCAGCCAGGCCGGCCAGCCCAGCAGAGCCAGCCAGACGGTTCAGGCCTGCTGACCCTCCAGGGCACCACGCACGACCGAGTCGCCCGAGTGGGTCGGGTCACCGTCGAAGTGCTCCTCGGAGACGTCGACGAGCGAGAACTCGGCGAGGTCCAGCCCTGCCGGGATGTCGAAACGTCCTTCCGAGCCCTCGAGGATGCCGAGGCTCACGAGCCCGCTGAGGTCGTCGGCGATGAGCCACACCTCGCGGTACCCGCCCTCGGACGAGGGGGCGGTGACGTCGAGGACGAGCTGCCGGGCACCGGTCTCCGTCTGCTCGATGCGGGCCCCACCGCTCGCGTCCGTCCAGCCCGGGAGCGCGTCGAGCCGCGCGCTCGCGAGAGGCACCTCCTCGGGCGTGGTGTCACGGCGCTCCCAGAGCACGCCCGCGGTCACGCCGAGGACGAGCGCGACGCACGCGGCGACGAGGACCTGGGCGAGGCCACCGCGTCGCCGCTCGCGGCGCTCCGTCAGGCTGGGAACGGCTGCTGCGACCGGTCCTGGGTCGGGCGCAGGAGCGGCCGGCTGCTCCGCGGCTGCCGCCTGGCCGAGACCGAGCTCCGCGCTGATGCGGTCCCAGACGGCTGGTGCGGGTGGCACCATCGTGTCCTCGGGCGTCAGGGCGCGACCGGTCTGCGCGACGACGGCGAGCTCCGCCATCTCCTCGGTGCACTGCGGGCACGCGGAGAGGTGGTCGCGCTCGTCGGCGCTCGCAGCGGTCTCCTCGGTCTCGCCGAGGGCGAGGAGCGCGAGGGTCTCAGGATCGACGTGCTGCACCATCCACCTCCAATCGTGTTCGCAAGCGGGTCAGACTTCGCCTGACGTGACTCTTCACCGTACCGAGCGGGAGCGACAGCTCCTCGGCGATCTCGACGTGCGTCAGGTCACGGAAGAACGCGAGCCGCAGGATGGTCCGGCCCGGGTCCCCGAGCCGGTCGAGCTCGTCGGCGATGAGCACGCGGTTCGCGACGGTGTCGGCGTCCGACTCCCGGGCCCCGACGAGGTCGGGGGCCAGGACCGCAGCAGCGGCCTCGGACTTGCGGGACCGGGACCGTGCCTCATGGGTGTCGGCGATCTTGTTGCGGCAGATCCCCATGAGCCAGGTGGAGAGCCGTGCCCGGTCCGGGTCGAACCCGTCCCTCCCGCGCCAGGCCGCGACGAACACCTGCTGGGTGACGTCCTCGGCGTCGGCGGTGCTCCCGAGCGAGCGCAGCGCCACCGTGTGGACCAGCGTGGACCACCGCCGGTACGCCTCGGCGAGCGCGTTCTCGTCGCCGCTCGCGAAGGCGGCGCCCAGCTCGTGCTGGGTGTCCACGTCGACCCCCGGGGGGACGCTCACATGCTCTCCTCTGGGTGCGGGGTGGTGTCCTCGTCGTCCGCGCGGTCATCGTCATGCCGCCGGAAGTGCTGTGACGATGACGTTGTCCACATAGTGTCCTGTCTCGCGGTCGAAGTTTCCACCACAGGTCACGAGGACGAGCCGGCGGTCCCCGGCCCGGTCGAAGACCTGGTCGAGCGGGACGTCGGCCTTGGCGATGCGTTCGGTCGTGCTGACGGTGTACGTGAAGCTCGTCCCTGCCGAGTCGACGAGGACGATCTGGGCACCGGGCTGGATGTCGACGAGCTTGGCGAACTCGCCGAGCCCGGTCGCCCGGGTGTCGACGTGCGCGGCCACGACGACCGCGCCGGTCTCTCCGCCGGGTGCCGGGCCGTACCGGTACCAGCCGGCGCGCTCCCCGGTCTCGGGCAGCGACATGGCGCCGTCGGGCTCGACGCCTACGGGGTCGACCGGCATCGCGATGCCGAGGTCGGCGATCGCGAGGGACACGGGCGGCGGTGCCGCGGGTGCGGGCTGCCCGGTCGCGGGACGGACCGGGACGTCCGGTACGGAGGCCGGAGGCGGGGTGGCGTCCGGCAACGCGGTGGTCGTCTCGTCCGTCGCCGAGACGGTGGCGTCCCCGGTCTGTGCGGGGTCCGTGGGGGCGGAGCACGCGGCGACCGTGAGCACGGCGACGAGTCCTGCGAGGACGAGCCGGCGGACGGCGGGCACAGGCCCGGCGCCCCGACCCGCTCCGGAGAGGGGTCGAGGCGCCGGGCCCGCTGCACCGAGCGGCTCGTCAGGTGGGACAGCTCTCATGACCTGTGACCTGACGTGTCGGAGCGGGTCAGCGCTGGTCGGCGCGGACGGTCTCGCGCGTCCCCCGACGAGCGAGGAGCGCACCACCGAGGACGGTGGCGAGGATGGCGCCGCCGATGCCCACGCCGAGAGGGCTCACCGAGGAGCCGGAGGTGTCGGCGAGGCCGACCTCACCGGCGGGGACGCCCGACGGGCTGGAGTGCAGGCCCTCGATGGTCTGTGTGGCGAGCGCGAGGTTGCCTGCCTCGAGGCTGCCCCAGGCGTAGACGATCGTGTTGACGCCCTCCGCCACGTTGACGTCGGCCGGGCCGATCACGGGTGCGGTGGTGCCTGCCGCCGCGACGGAGGCCGAGACGGTGCCCGCCGGGAGGTTGAGGACGTTCTCCGCGGGGTTCGTGAGCCCCGAGATGACAGCGGTGCCACCTGCGAGGACGTCCACGGCCGGTGCGGCCGCGACGTGACGGACGGTCAGCCGGCCCTCGCCGGGCGCGGTCGTCGAGATGTCGTTGGTGAAGAGCGTCGCGGTCGGTGCACCGGCCGCGTCGAGGTGGGCCGCCGCGGTGTAGTTCATCCCGGCCTCGAGGGCGAGGTCGACCGGACCGATCGCCGGCGCGCTCGCGTCGACCGCGTCGGACGCGGTGATCGCCACGGAGTACGTGCCTGCCGGGAGCTCCAGCGGGCCGGCGAGGTCGCCGGGCGCGAAGTCGTCGAGTGTGAGCTCGTCGTTGACCCAGACGTCGACGGTGAGGTCCGGTACCGCGTGGAGGACCGAGAGCAGGGCGACGTGGTTGTCCGCCTGGGCGGGGACGGCGAGTGCGCCGAGCCCGACCATCGCTGTCGCTGCACCGGTGGCGAGGATTCCTGCTGCGCGCTTCGAGGTTCGCATGACTTCTCCAGGGTGTGTGGGCCCGGTGGTGACACACCGGGCCGAGCTGAGCTGACACCCCGTACTTCTCTCGAAGGCACCTCTCTGGATGCACCTGTCGAGGACTTTCTCAGGTCCGGAGCGACTCCAGGCCTTCGAGGGTGAGCTCGAGCACGGCCATCCCCTCGCCGAACTCCAGTGCGGACCCGTCGCTCATGTCGCGGATCGTCCAGTCGGGCAGGTGGGTCATGTGCTTCCTCGTTCTCTTGATCGACGACTCGGTCCGTGACCTCGGTGTCTGGTGGAGCGGTGTCTGATAGAGCGTTGTCCGGTCGTGCTGTGACAGGTGGAGCGGTCTCTCCCGGCCGGGGCCGGGTGAATGATCACGAAAGCATAACGTCTCGAGCCGGTGAGAGGATCGCGACATGTCTTCCGACCCTCTCTTCGACCTTGCACTCATCGACCTCGACGGCACCGTGACGGACTCGGCCCCCGGGATCGTCGCGTCCATCGAGCACGCGTACGACACCCTCGGGGTGCCGCGCCCGAGCGACGAGGACCTCCGCCGGTTCGTCGGGCCACCGATCGAGGAGAACGTCCTGCGCCACGGGATCGAGCCGGGCCGCGTGGCCGAGTTCGTGACCGCCTACCGCAGCGTCTACGCCGTGACCGGGCTGTTCGACAACAGCGTGTACGCGGGCATGGCCGACGCGCTCGCAGAGCTGCGGGCGGCTGGCGTGCGGTGCGTGCTGGCGACCTCGAAGCCGGAGGTGTTCGCGCGCCAGATCCTCGAGCACTTCGGTCTGGACCACCTCTTCGAGCACATCTGCGGCGCGTCGCTCGACGGTGTCCGCAGCACGAAGGCGGACGTCGTCGGCTACGCGCTGGAGACCGTCGACGGTTCGGAGGGCGGGCTGCCTGACCTCGCGCGGGTGACGATGGTCGGCGACCGTGAGCACGACGTCCTCGGGGCACGGGTCCACGGCATCGAGACGATCGCGGTGGGGTGGGGCTATGCGGCGCCCAACGAGCTGGCCGAGGCCGCACCGGCCGCAGTCGTCCGGACCCCGGCGGAGCTCGTCTCCCGGGTCTGCGGCTGAGGGACGGGCTCGGTGCCGACGGTCCGGGTCCAGGGTGGTCGCGCTCACCGGAGTGCCGCTCGCAGGTCCCCGCGGTGGCGGCTGATGTAGTCGGCGGCCGGTCCCCAGTGGTCGGCGTGCCCGGCTGCATGGAGCGTCGCCCACGGCTCGGTGCCGGTGCGTGCGCCGTCCACGAGGAGGTCGTACATGCCCCGCGTGTGGTCGGCGGTCTGCTGGACGAGGTCCGGACGTTGTGCGGCGCTGAGGCCGTACCCGTCGACGAGGGTGCGCAGGCGCGGACCGTCGACCGCGGGGTCGCCGCCGGGGCTCAGCGGCAGGAAGCCGTGGGCGACGTAGGCGAGGTCCCAGAGGCGTGAGCCCGGGCCGGCACCGTCCCAGTCGATGAAGACCCATCGGTCGCCGTCGCGGACGAGGTTCCACGGGGCGAGGTCGTGGTGGCACACGAGCTCGTCGGTGGGGGCGGGGATGCCGACCTCCCAGTGCGCGTCCTCGGGCATCTCGAAGGTGGCGGACGCGTCGTGGAGGTCGCGGACGAGGACACCGAGGCGCTCGAGCTCGTCGTGGGACATGGGGCCCATGGTGTCGGCCATGACGCCGGGGATGTACTCGACGACGTGCCGTCCGCGCTCGTCGATCCCGAAGGAGCGCGGTGCGCCGCGGAAGCCGACGTTCGCCAGGTGGACGAGGAAGGCGTGCACGGAGGGGGTCGCGGGGGTGGCGGGCTTGCGCACCGTCGCTCCGAGGACGTCGTCACGCACGAGAACCACGACGTCGGCGACGTTGCCGCCGGTGAGGATCTCTTCGGACGCGTTCATGAGCACAGTTTGCCCCCAAAGTCGCGGGTGAAAAAACTCCGTCCGCTCGCGCGCTGCACCGAACCGTGATGTGCGTGGTCAGGAAGCCGGCGGACGTCGATGGACGAACCCCTTGACCTTGACGCTGCGTCAACCTCTAGCGTGGCAGTCATGACGACGAAGGACTGGTCCATCCAGGAGATCGCCCGGATGGTCGGGACCACGAGCCGCACGCTGCGTCACTACGACGACGTGGGGCTCCTGGCTCCCAGCCGCACAGGCACCAACGGCTACCGCTACTACGACGGCCGTGCTCTCGTCCGGCTGCAGCGCATCCTGCTGCTCCGGGAGCTGGGCCTGGGCCTGCCGGCGATCGCCGAGGCGCTCGACTCCGAGCGTGACGAGGTCCGTGCGCTCGGTGCCCACCTCGGGTGGCTGCGCACGGAGCAGGATCGCGTCGCTCGGCAGGTGGCCGCCGTCCAGGCCACCATCACCGCACTCGAGAAGGGAAAGACACCCATGGCGCAGGACATGTTCGACGGGTTCGACCACACGCAGTACGCAGGAGAGGTCCAGGAGCGCTGGGGGGCGGAGGCGGCCGAGCGGAGCGCGGGCTGGTGGCGCTCGCTGAGCCAGGCGGACAAGGACGCGTTCCTCCAGACCCAGCACGACATCGGGACCGACTTCGGCCGGGCGCGGGCTGCTGGTCTCGCGCCCGAGAGCCCGGAGGTCCAGGCCGTCGCGCGCCGTCAGCTCGCGTGGCTCGCGACCTCGGCCGAGGCGACGACCGGGGCGCCGATGACGAAGGAGTACTTCGTGGGTCTCGCGCACATGTACGTGGACGACCCACGGTTCACCGCGACGTACGACCGCAACGGGACAGGGACGGCGGTCCTCGTGCGGGACGCGATGCTCGTGCTCGCCGAGACCGATCTCTGAGCGGAGCGCCGGTCGTCGGGCCGCGGTGGAGAGCGGTCTGCGCTCAGGCGGCGACGGACAGTGCGCCCACGGCGCGCAGCACGAACGCCTCCGTCGCGGAGATCGCGCGGGCCCGGGCGACCGGTTCCTCGGGGAGCGCGCGGCCGGAGAGGCACGCGTTGACGAGGGCGACGGACGTCGCGATGTCCTGGTCCGGGAGCTCGCCGCGCCGGATGCCCTCGGCGAGGATGTCTCGCAGGATGTCCTCGACGAGGACGGCGTGCTCGCGGAGGCGCTGCTGGGTGCCGCGGGAGAGCACCGTCCGCAGGTCGGGTCCAGGGGCGACGTGGAAGACGCGGGTGAGCCGGGCCTGGGCCTGGACGTACGTGCGCAGCCGCTGCACCGGGTCGTCCACTCCCTCGAGCGAGCGGTGCAACGTCTCGACGTAGCGTGTCGTCTCGAAGGTGATGAAGCCCATGAGCAGGGCTTCCTTGTCCGAGAAGTGGTTGTAGACGGCTGTGCGCCCGACACCTGCGGCGGCCGCGATCTCGGCGAACGTGATCGCGTCGAAGCCGCGCTCGGCCATGAGCGCGGAGAGGGCGGCGAAGAGTCGCTGGCGAGTCTGCTCGCGGTGCTCGTGGAGGGAACCGCCAATGATCTTCGGCATTGTGACAGTGTTCCACCTTGTGTCAGCACACGCATGGAAGGCTGACCTTCCTTCGTGTCCTCTGGTGTTTTCCTGGACGAAACACGACGGCATTCTTCACGCCGTAGCGTCAGGAAGATGACGGCACTCCTGAGCGCGGTGGTCCCCGCACAGCACGCGTCCGACCACGTCCTCGCGCTGCCGTCGACGATCGACGTCGCTGTGCTCGCCCGCGCCTGGTTCGCCGAGGCACGGTGGGTCCGTGAGCCGGTGGGTGAAGTTCGGGCCGCACGTCCGAAGCCCTTGGGCGGCGCTCGCTTCCGCGGAATGGTCCAGGAGGCCCCGGTCGCCCAGCCGGGCGAGATGGTCCTCGCTCCGGGCGTGACGCTCCGTGGGCCCTACCCGCTCACGGCCGCCCAGACGCAGGCCCTCGACCTTCCGTCGCGACGCTCGAGCGCCTATGCGGTCCACGTCGAGGGCGGTCCCGGCCGTGCGGCCCCGACGCGTGACGTCGACCCGCAGGACGAGATCGCTCGTGCCTTCCCGCGGGGCAAGCCTGTGGGCGACGAGCTCCTCGTCGCACGCTGGCTCGTCGCTGCAGCCCGCCACGCCCGGGGAGCCGTGCTCGTCGACGGCGACGGCGTGCCCGTCGTCCCCGACCCCCAGGCTGCCGTCAACCTCTCGCTCTTCAGCCCCTACGCGCTCACTGCGGAGAAGGCCCTCGCCCTCGTCCGCACGGTCGCTGTCCAGGCGCAGCTCGCTGCGACGACGGCGACGCTCGACGGGCCGCAGGAGTACTGGCTCCGCGCCGACACGCCGTACGACGGCTCGGTCACGGTCGGGTTCCACCGGACGGACTCGCTCCCGCTCGTGCTGAGCACGGTCCCGTGGCGAGACTCAGGGCCGTTCGCGTACCGCGTGCGGTGGGACCCGGGCACCGAGGAGGAGTACGGCCTCGAGCTGCCGTCGCAGCTGTACTCGATCGCACGCACCCGCATGGCACCGCTCGTGAACAAGGTGACTCAGGCGCTGCACACCGCGGTCGCCGGGATCGTCGTGGACGAGGGTGGATTCATGAGGGACGCCTCATATCTCGGGTAGGGATCGATCGCCGTAGTTACCATAAGAGTCATGGCTGGTAATCGCATTCCTCCCGACACCAAGGACTGGACCTGGGTGCTCGGCACGCCGTGCCCCGAGTGCGGCTTCGTCGCCGCCGACGTGACCATCGGCCAGATCGGCCCGGCGGTCCGGGCCGGCATTCCTCAGTGGACGGTCGCGCTCATGAGCCCCGGAGCGCGCGTGCGGCCCGACGCGACCACCTGGTCGACGCTCGAGTACGCGGCGCACGTCCGGGACGTGTTCCGGCTCTTCGCCGAGCGGCTCGCGCTCATGCTCCGCGAGGACCACCCCACGTTCGACGACTGGGACCAGGACGCGGCCGCCGAGGCGGCGGACTACCCGTCGCTGGACCCGATGACCGTCGCCGTCGAGCTCGAGGAGTCCGGGCGCGCGGTGGCCGGCCTCTTCGACGCGGTCCAGCCGAGCCAGGTCTCGCGGACCGGGCTCCGGTCCAACGGGTCGGAGTTCACCGTGCTGACCTTCGGGCAGTACTTCTTGCACGACGTGGTGCACCACGTGCACGACGTGGTCGAGGGCGTGCGTGACGTGCACGACCTGGACGGCGCCGACGCCTGACGGCTCCTTTTTCTCACCCAAGTTATCCACAGATCTTGTCCACAGGGGTGTGTGTCTGTGGACGTTCCCGGTGCACAACCTGTGGACAACGCTGTGGGAAGGATCTCGCGCCAGAAGGGGGACAAGATCCCCTTGCGGCAGCGGTGACGCAGGTCTACAACTGTGGGAGAGACAGACCCGGCGGGCTCGGGAGCGGGGGGAAACCCGTGAGCGACCGCCGGCGATGTCCGGATCCTCCGGAGAACGGCGCGTCTTCTCTTCGGCCCCGCGGCTAGGTCCGTCGGTGCCGGCGGGCTGTGGGCAACGACGCAGGGCGCGTCCGGACCGGACGGTCGCACGGCCGTGAGAGGTACCGCGCTCGAGACGACGCACCACCGGGGTGACCGGCTCAGCCGAGGATCGACGACGGTACCGAGCTGCAGCGTTGCGCGGTGTCGAGGGTGTTGGTCTGGACGTCACCGCACCCGTGGTGACCAGCGGCCATCAGGAGGTCCCTCGGTGCATGCGCCGAGGGACCTCTGCCCGCTCTACCGTCCGACCGTGGCCTCAGCAGCCGTGCGGACCTCTGCCGGTGGGCGGACCCCCTTCCAGAGCAGGTACCCGATCATCCAGAACTCGCCGACGGACGCGGGGACGGTGAGGGCGGCGGACCACGACCCGATGTCGGGCACGAGAGCGTGGACGTAGGTGCTCAGGATGTACCCGACGCCCCCGACGAGAAGGGCCCAGCCGAGCAGCCGTGGCATGGAGCCCGAGCGCCAGGCCAGCCATCCCATCGGCAGGAGCCAGAGCCCGAAGAACAGCCCGCCGACGTCCCACGCAGCGCCGCTGAGGTCGTACAAGAGCTGTGCCGACGCGGCACGGTCGTCGACCGAGAGCGTGTCGGAGAGCGCGACGTCCAGCGCTGTGGCGGAGAACGCTGTCGCGACGAGGATGATCACGGCGTTGACGAGACCGAACGCCGCGATCGCGCCCGCCGCGAAGGACCCCGCGGGTCGGAACAGCCGGAAGAAGCCCAGGGCTGCCAGCGACTGGGTGAGCACGACGGTGAGGTCGGCGGCGACACCGACGCGAGCGAGCCCGGCACGCGACTCGAGGTTGGCGAGGGTCGCGGCCGCGTCGTCCGGCACGTAGAGCTGCTCGCGGATGAGCAGGAAGGCGAGCATGCCGGAGACGGCGAGTCCGAGGTAGGCCAGGCCCGTGAGTCGAGCCGTGCCTTTCACTGTGGTCATGAGAGCTCCTTCGATGGTGTGCGGGCAGGCAGGGATGACGCGTCGCCGTTCTCGGCGACCCGGTGGAGCAGCAGCGGGTGTGTCTCAGGGACCGGTGGCGGGGGCCACGTACTGGAAGACGTCGTCGAGCGGCCGGCCGAAGACGTGTGCGATCTGGAACGCCAGCTCCAGCGAGGGGGAGTACCGCCCGTGCTCGATGGCGATGACGGTCTGGCGGGTCACGCCGATCCGTCGGGCCAGGTCGGCCTGGGTCATCCCTCCCGCTTCTGTGCGGAGCGTCCGGATCGAGTTGGTGACCTGCGTGGGTCGGGGTCCCATCAGAAGCCGCGTCGGTAGATGCGGAGCTTCGTCGTGGACTCCACGATCGCGCCGAGGGTGCCGAACGCGAACAGGGTGTTGCCGATCCAGAACGTGTCGGCGTCGAGCATCGCCAGCACCAGCGCGCCGAGGAAGCCGGCGCCGAGGATGCCGAGGCCGGCGCGGTCACCGATCGCGTCGATGTCGGTGTCACGGGCGTCGGTGGACGTGTCGACGTCCACGAGAGGTGTCGACGCCTCTCGCGGGCCGAAGCACGCCGACCAGATCGTGCGGACGAGCGTGCCCGTGATCGTCAGGAGGATGGTGAGCAGGACGGTGCAGACCACCGACGCGCCGATGGTCCAGAGCATGGGGACGACCCAGTCGATCTGGCTGACCGGTGTGCTGGTGAGCCGGGTGCCCATGAGCGTGAGGTACGCCCCGGAGGTGACGACCACGGTGACGAGGTAGGCCCACGCGGTGCGTTCGTTCATCGTCATGGGGACGCGCTCGTCGTCCTCGAGAGGTGAGGTCGTGCCTTCGTCCATGATGACTCCGGGTGTTAAAGATCTTTGACACGGATCACGCTAGGCGCAGTCCCGGGACGTGTCAAGAATCTTTGACCTGCGAGATGTCGGAGGACTCGTTCGAGGCGCGAGAAGGCGCGCAGACGTGCACGACGTGCGCACGAGGGGAGGGGAGGGGGCGAGCGAGGAGGCCGCGACGACTCAAGGCCGTCGGACGGGTGGAGCGGATGACGGGAATCGAACCCGCGCTATCAGCTTGGGAAGCTGAAGTTCTACCATTGAACTACATCCGCACGACGCTCCGGCCTGCATGTTCGTCCAGCAGGTGGTGCGCGCAAAGAAGATCATACCCAACAGGAGCGCCGAACGTGAGCACCACACCGAGCGAGAGCCAGCCCGACCACGACAAGCTCCCCCCGGCCGACCGGCCGGCATGGATGCAGGAGCCCTACGGCGCACCCCAGGCCCCGACCCCCGCAGGGTCCGCACCGGACACCCAGTCGCCGTACGGTGCCGGGCAGACATACCAGCAGCAGCCCTACCAGCCGGGCTACGCCGGCGGGCCGCAGGGCTACCCGGGCGGTCCCGGCGGCCCCTGGGCGCAGCAGGACCCGACCGCGAAGTCCCGCATGGCGGCCGGCCTCCTCGGCATCTTCCTCGGCTCCCTCGGCGTGCACCGCTTCTACCTCGGGTACACGGGCATCGGCGTCGTCATGCTCCTCATCACCGTGCTGTCCTTCGGGCTGCTCTCGTGGGTGAGCGGCATCTGGGGCCTCATCGAGGGGATCCTCTACCTCACGGACAAGACCGGGAGCTACTCGCGCGACGCGTCCGGACGCCCGCTGCGCGACTGACCCGCGCCCCCGCGGGGCGGGATGTCCCATCCGCTACCGTTGCACCGTGCTCCTCTCCGACCGCGACATCCGCGATGAACTGAACACCGGCCGCATCGGTCTCGACCCGTTCGAGCCGGAGATGATCCAGCCGTCCAGCATCGACGTGCGGCTCGACAGGTACTTCAGGTTGTTCGACAACCACAAGTACCCGTTCATCGACCCGTCGCAGGACCAGCCGGACCTCACGCGGCTCGTCGAGGCGGAGCCGGGGGAGCCGTTCGTCCTGCACCCTGGGGAGTTCGTCCTCGGTTCCACGTACGAGGCGGTGACCCTCCCGGACGACGTCGCCGCGCGTCTCGAGGGCAAGTCCTCGCTCGGCCGGCTCGGCCTCCTGACCCACTCGACCGCCGGGTTCATCGACCCCGGGTTCTCGGGTCACGTGACGCTCGAGCTGAGCAACGTCGCCACGCTGCCCATCATGCTCTGGCCCGGGATGAAGATCGGCCAGCTCTGCTTCTTCCGACTCTCGTCGCCCGCAGAGCACCCCTACGGGTCCGCGCGGTACGGCTCGCGGTACCAGGGACAGCGGGGCCCGACCGCGTCGCGATCCTCCCAGAACTTCCACCGGACCGACGTCTGAGCATGGACAACCTCTCCGCGGTGCCGCAGCTCTCCCCGATGCCCGCCACCTCTGCTCACCCGATCGCCGACCTCTACGTCCGGCACCTGCTCGGCGTGGGCGACGACGTCGACCCGTCCGAGGTGGAGACGCTCGCGCTCTCGCGGTTCCCCGCCGCCCGGTGGGAGATCGCGCCCACGGAAGAGCCCACCCCCGAGGGCGTCCGTCTCGTCCCCGGCGTCCTGCGACTCTCGCGGCACACGGTCGTCTCGGGTCCCTACGCACCGACGGTCGACGACGGCAGCGCCCTCGGCTTCGACCACACGGTCGCGATGGTCTTCGACGTCCTGTGCCCGCGCGAGCGAGGACCGGCACCGTTCCGCGGAGGAGGGGATCGGGACGGTCTCGCGCGGATCTTCGCCGCCGGGTCGCCGGTGCGCGAGGAGTGGCGTGTTGCACTCTGGCTGGTCGCGGTCGGTCGTCGCCTCGGCGGCTCGGTCCGCTTCGAGGTCGGCGACGGCGAGCCGAGCATCGTCACGCCCGACCCCGCGGTCGCCGTCGACGTCACCGTCTACTCCGACGTGTGGCTCGACCCGGAGGCGGCGCTCGCCGTGTGCCGCACCGCGGACCGGCGGTCCGAGCTCGCGACGACCGGTGTCCCCTGGGAGGGCCCGCCCTCCACGACCGGGACGGTCCCGGCACTCGAGGACAGCCCGCTCACCCCCGAGCAGCTCCGGGCGCTCCACGAGCGCGCCGACGCCTTCGACATCGCAGCGCTCACGTCGCCGCCCCCGCTCACGGGGTACGGCGTCCACGTCGACCTCGGCAAGGACGGCATCGTCTCGGTCGAGGTCGGAGGCGTGGAGCAGGTACCCCTCACGCTCAAGGACGTCGAGTGGGCGAAAGACGGGGCTGTGACGTACGTCGTCCGGTGGACCCCGGAGAACCTCGAGGACTGGCAGCGGGAGCGTCCCTCCTTCGACCTCAAGATCTCGCGGACCCGCGCTTCTGGCGTCGTCGCGCGGCTCGCGCGCGCGTTGTTCGAGGCCGTGGGCGGTGAGGTCGCCGACCAGGACGACTTCCTCGTCGACCCCGAGGACGTCTGAACCGACCGCTCTCGGTCCGCCCGGGACCTCGGTCCTTGGTAAAGTTCTCACCAGATCCCTCACAACTGAACCGACCACCCGCCCACAACAGGACGGAGCGGACGTGCTGCTGCTGCTCGTTGCCCATGCCCTCTTGGCACTAGCCGCGCCCGCACTGGTCTCCTGGTTGGGACGGCGCGCGTTCCTCGTCATGGCGCTCGCCCCGGCGGCCGCTGCCGTGTACGCCCTGAGCTGGACCTCTCGCGTCATGAGCGGGGACGAGCCGACCGAGGTCGTCTCGTGGATCCCCGTCCTCGGCGTGAACCTCTCCTTCCGCATGGACACCCTCTCGTGGCTCATGCTCCTGCTCGTCGGCGCGGTGGGCGCCCTCGTCCTCGTGTACTGCTCGGCCTACTTCGCCGCCGCCGCCTCCGGGCTGGGCCGGTTCGGCGGGGTGCTCGTGGCCTTCGCCGGCGCGATGGTCGGTCTCGTCACCGCCGACGACATGATGCTGCTGTTCATGTTCTGGGAGCTGACGACCGTCTTCTCCTACCTGCTCATCGGGCACTACCACGACCGCAAGGCCAGCCGCCGGGCGGCCATGCAGGCGATCATCGTCACCACCGCCGGAGGGCTCGCGATGCTCTGCGGCATCGTCATCCTCGGCACCGCCGCCGAGACCGGGTACAGCCTCTCGGGCCTCCTGGCGAACCCGCCGTCGGGCACCGCGGTCACCGCGGGCGTCGTGTGCATCCTCGCCGGCGCGGCGACGAAGTCGGCGCTCGTCCCCACCCACTTCTGGCTCCCCGCCGCGATGGCGGCCCCCACCCCGGTGAGCGCCTACCTCCACGCGGCCGCGATGGTCAAGGCCGGTGTGTACCTCGTGGCCCGGTTCGCCCCGGCGTACTCCCACCTCACCGTCTGGGTGACGATCATCATCGTCCTCGGCTGCGGCACGCTCCTGCTCGGTGGCTACCGGGCGCTCCGGCAGAACGACCTCAAGCTCGTCCTCGCCTTCGGCACCGTCTCCCAGCTCGGGCTCATCATCCTGCTCGTCGGCCTCGGGAACCGCTCCGCGGCCCTCGCCGGCCTCGCGATGATCGGCGCGCACGCCATGTTCAAGGCCGCGCTCTTCCTCACCGTCGGTGTGGTCGACGCCGCGACCGGCACCCGCGACCTGCGGCGTCTCACCGGTGTCGGCCGTGCGCTGCCGATGACCGCGGTCGCCGGCGGTCTCGCGACCGTGTCGATGATCGGCCTGCCGCCCTTCGCCGGGTACGTCGCCAAGGAGGCGGCGCTCGAGTCCATCGTGCACGACGGGGTCGCCGCCGGGCCGTCCTGGACCGGTCCGCTCGTCATCACGGCGATCGTGCTCGGCTCGATGCTCACGGTCGCGTACGGCCTGCGCTTCCTCTGGGGGGCGTTCGCCACGAAGCGCTCGAGGCCGGCGATCCCGGTCGCGGGCGTCACGCCCGAGGGCGCCGAGGCCGAGACGGGGATGATCGACCCGTCGACCATCAAGCGCCAGTCGCTCCTGCTCGTCGGGCCGGCGCTCGTCCTCGGTGTGCTCGGCCTCGCCGCCGGTCTCGTCCCCAGCACGGGGGAGTCCCTCCTGCAGCCGCACGCCGACACCTATGGTGTCGGCGAGGCCGGGCACCTCGCCCTGTGGGCCGGGGCCGGGCCGGCGTTCTTCCTCACGCTGGCGATCCTCGGCGTCGGTCTCCTGCTCTTCGTCGGCCGCAAGACCGTCGAGTGGTTCCAGGCTGCCATGCCGCACGTCGTCGAGGCCGACCGGGCCTACCGCCGGTTCATGCGCGCGCTCGACGACCTCGCGGCCGACGTCACCGCACTGACCCAGCGTGGTTCGCTGCCGTTCTACCTCGGCATCATCCTCATCGTCCTCGTCGTGGGGCCCGGGAGCGTGCTCCTCGGCCAGACCACCTGGCCCGAGTCCGTGCGGCTCTGGGACTCCTCCGCGCAGCTCGTGCCGGTCATCGTCATCATCGTGGCCTCGATCCTCGTCGCCCGGTCGCGCCGCCGGCTCAAGGCCGTCCTGCTCGTCGGCTTCTGCGGCTACGGGGTGGCGCTGATCTTCCTGCTGCACGGCGCTCCCGACCTCGCGCTCACGCAGGTGCTCGTCGAGACCGTCACCCTCGTCGTCATGGTGCTCGTGCTGCGCCGTCTCCCGCCGTACTTCTCCGACCGGCCGCTCGCCTCCACCCGCTGGGTGCGGCTGGCGATCGCCGTCGCCGTGGGCGTCGTCGTCATGGGCATGGCGCTCGTCATCCCCGGGGCGCGGATCCACGAGCGGGTCTCCGTGGCGTTCCCCGAGGAGGCGTACGAGTTCGGTGGCGGGAAGAACATCGTCAACGTGACGCTCGTCGACATCCGTGCCTGGGACACCATGGGCGAGATCTCCGTGCTCCTCGTCGCGGCGACCGGCGTGGCGTCCCTTGTCTTCCTGCGGCGGCGCGGCGGGGAGATCCTCCGCGCGCAGAACGTCACGGAGGAGAATGCCGCCGGCTACTCCAAGGGTGAGGACGGTCCGTCCGCGTCCGAGCAGGGCCTCCTGCGCCGTGCGCAGCTCGACCCCGAGGGCCTCAGCGCCCTCCCCGTCCCCGCGGCCTCGACGTCGTCCCAGCCCACCACTCTCCGGCAGAGGGTCTGGCTGCCCGGCGGACGGACGCTCGCTCCGCTGCGCCGATCGGTGATCTTCGAGGTCATCACACGTCTCCTCTTCCACTCCATGATCGTCTTCGCCGCGTTCCTGCTGCTCTCCGGGCACAACGCCCCGGGCGGCGGGTTCGCCGCCGGGATCGTCGTCGGCATCGCGCTCATCGTGCGGTACCTCGCGGGCGGTCGCTACGAGCTCGGCGAGGCGCTGCCCATCCAGCCGGGCCTGCTCCTCGGTCTCGGGCTGTTCCTGTCCGCCGGCGTCGGCCTCTTCGCCCTCATCTTCGGCGGCGAGGTGCTCCAGAGCGTCATCGTCGAGGGCACCCTCCCCGTCTTCGGCCACGTCAAGCTCGTCACGTCCGTCTTCTTCGACCTCGGCGTCTTCCTCGTGGTCCTCGGACTCATCCTCGACATCCTGCGCACCCTCGGTGCAGAGATCGACCGGCACGTCGACGTCAACGTGCCGGGCGCCGCAGGCGACCACCGGTCCGGCCGGTCCGGCACGGAGGTGGACGCATGAGCGGCCCGGACATGATCGAGATGAGCCCGAACCTCGTGCTCGTCGCCGCGATCGGCGCGCTCTTCATCTCGGGCGTCTACCTCTTGCTCGAGCGCAGCCTCACCCGCGTCCTCATCGGCTTCATCCTCATCGGCAACGGCGCGAACCTCCTGTTCCTCGTCGCCGGTGGCGCCGCCGGCGGTCCGCCGCTCGTGGGGGAGACCGCCCCCGAGGACATGAGCGACCCCCTGCCGCAGGCGATGGTGCTCACCGCCATCGTCATCACGCTCGCGCTCACCGCGTTCATCCTCGCGATGGCCTACCGATCCTGGCAGCTGCACGGTCACGACGAGGTCCAGGACGACCTCGAGGACCGCAGGATCGTGCGCCTCGCGGCGAAGAACGCCCCGTCCTTCAACGACCTCGACTCACAGGAAGACTCCGAGAGCATCGACGAACAAGCAGCAGAGGCCCGCGACGAGACCGAGCGGGGTGATGCATGAGCGACTACTCGTGGCTCGTGCCGCTCCCCGTCGTCATGCCGCTCTTCGCCGCCGGGCTCACGCTCGCGCTGTACCGGCACCCCGTCGCGCAGCGGATCATCAGCGTCGTCGCGCTCGCCCTCATGGTCTGCGCCGGGACGGCGCTGCTCTTCGTCGCCGACGGCGGAGCCGTCGTCGTGGACGTCGGTGGCTGGGCCGCCCCCGTGGGGATCAACCTCGTGGCCGACCGGCTCGCCGCCCTCATGCTCACCGTCTCGAGCAGCGTCATGCTCTGCGTCCTCCTCTACTCCTTGGGGCAGGGCATCACGGACGGGGACGAGGCCGCCCCGGTCTCGATCTACCACCCGACGTACCTCGTCCTCGCTGCGGGCGTCTCGAACGCCTTCCTCGCCGGGGACCTCTTCAACCTCTACGTGGGCTTCGAGATCCTCCTCGCGGCGAGCTACGTGCTCCTCACGCTCGGCGGCACCGGCGAGCGGATCCGCGCCGGGTCGATCTACGTGGTCGTCGCGCTGCTCTCGTCGCTGATCTTCCTCGTGGCGATCGCTCTGACCTACGCCGCCACCGGCACGGTGAACCTCGCCCAGCTCGCGCAGCGCCTGGCCGAGATCGACCCGGGGGTCGCGCTCGTCCTCCAGCTCCTGCTCCTCCTCGCGTTCGGGATCAAGGCGGCGATCTTCCCGCTCTCGGCCTGGCTCCCGGACTCCTACCCGACGGCGCCGGCGCCGGTCACGGCGGTGTTCGCGGGCCTGCTCACCAAGGTGGGTGTCTACGCGATCATCCGCACGCAGACCCTCCTCTTCCCCGACGGGCGCCTCGACACGGTGCTCATGTGGCTCGCTCTCGCGACGATGGTCATCGGGATCCTCGGTGCCGTCGCCCAGAACGACATCAAACGACTCCTGTCCTTCACCCTCGTGAGCCACATCGGGTACATGCTCTTCGGCATCGCCCTGGCCTCCCAGGCCGGCTTCGGGGCGTCGATCTTCTACGTCGCGCACCACATCACGGTGCAGACGACCCTCTTCCTCGTCGTCGGGCTCGTCGAGCGTCGGGGCGGGTCGACCTCGCTCGACCGGCTCGGCGGGCTCGCGAAGATCGCGCCCGGCCTCGCGATCCTCTTCTTCGTCCCGGCGATGAGCCTCGCGGGGATCCCGCCGCTGTCCGGGTTCCTCGGCAAGGTCGGGCTCCTCCAGGCCGGCGTCGCGGCGGGCACGCCGCTCGCCTACACGCTCGTGGTCGGCAGCGTCGTCACCTCGGTCCTCACGCTCTACGCGATCGTCAAGGCATGGAACAAGGCCTTCTGGCAGACCCCGCCCGAGGCGATCCCCGAGACCCGGCTGCCGCGCACGCTCGTCGGCCCCACCACGGCGCTCGTGGGGCTCGGCCTGCTCATCACCGTCGTGGCCGGCCCGCTCTACTCCTACACGGACCGTGCCGCCGACACGCTGCTCGACAACCGCACGTACATCGACGCGGTGCTGCGGCCGGACGGGCGCGGTGCCGGAGAGTCTGCCGACGAGTCCGACGAGACCGACGGCACCTCCGACGCCGACACGACGCAGGAGGGCGGATCATGACCATCCATCGTCGTCGGCGCACGCTCCGGGCCCACTGGCCGTCGGTCGCCTGGCTCACCGCGGTCTGGATGATGCTGTGGGGCGAGATCGCGTGGGGCAACCTCGCGAGCGGGCTCCTCGTGGCCATCCTCGTCACGGCGGCGATGCCCCTGCCCGCGATCGACTTCCACGGTCGCCTGCGCCCGCTCGCTCTGGCGCACCTCGTCCTGCGCTTCGGGATCGATCTCGTGCGAGCCTCGGTCCAGGTGAGCATGGAGGCGTTCCGCTTCGGTCGGACACCACGGGGCGGTGTCGTCGGGGTGCGGCTGCGCAGCTCCTCCGACCTCTATCTCACGCTCGTCGCGGAGATGAGCTCGCTCGTGCCCGGGTCGCTCGTCATCGAGGCGAACCGGCTCACCGGCATGCTCTACTTCCACATCCTCAACCTCGAGGCGTACGGCGGGGCCGAGAAGGTCCGCGACGACGTCCATGCGCTCGAGGAACGGATCATGCGTGCCCTGGCGTCGGACGAGGAGCTGTCCCGCGCAGGCATCGCCAGGTCGCCGCGCTCGACCGTGCCGTTCGGCACCCTCCCACCGACCGGGGGCCGCTCATGACCATCGTCGCCATCGTGTGCGGGGCGCTCCTCTCGGGCGCCGCGATCCTCGCGCTCGTCCGTGCGGAGCGGGGCCCGTCGATGCTGGACCGCACCATCGCGCTCGACGTCTTCGTCACCGCGATCGTCGGGGCGGTCGTTCTCGAGTCCGCGTTCTCCGGGCGGACCGACACGCTCCCGCTCCTCGTGGTGCTCTCGCTCGTCGCGTTCGTGGGATCCGTGACGATCGCCCGCTTCGCCGCGGTCGAGCCGGAAGGCGAGGGTCGCGTCCGGACGGTCGAGGAGATCGCGACAGAAGAGGCGGCGCTGCGGCGTGCAGAGGACGAGGCGCTGCTGGACGAGGCGCGGCTGGAGCAGCCGCTGCCGGACGAGAAGGAGGAGCGCTCATGACGTGGACGACGGTCGCGGACGTCGCGGCGGCGCTCTGCCTCCTCGCCGGGGCCTTCCTGGCGTTCGCTGCCGGGGTCGGTGTGGTCCGCTTCCCCGACCTGCTCTCCCGCATGCACGCCGGGACCAAGCCGCAGGTCCTCGGGCTCATCCTGCTGCTCATGGGCGAGGCGCTGCGTGTGCGCAACCTCCAGGTGCTCGGCATGCTCGTTCTCGTCGCGGTCTTCCAGCTCATGACGGCTCCGGTCGCTGCGCACATGGTGGGGCGCGCCGGGTACCGCACCGGCAAGGTCCGCTCCGACCTGCTCGAGGTCGACGAGCTCACCGAGGACCAGGTGGCCGGTGGAGCGGTCCGCGTCTCGCGCGCGATCGTCGCCCAGCCCGTCCGCCCGGACGACGACTCCGTGGTGGACGCGACGAGGGACGTGACCGACGTGGACGGACAGGACCCGCGTCCTGCTTGAGGCGATAGTTCTGTTTCGTCGCAGTTGGCAGGTACTGTGGTGGCCACCTCACCAGACCGTCTGCGAAGGAGCCCGTGTGACGCACCTGTTCGACGACGCCGTCCGTCGTCTCCGGTCAGCCTGGGTCGTCGTGGTGCGCAGCGTCGCCGCCGGCGTGTTCGGGCTCGCGATCGCCGTGACGGTCGCCGTCTTCGTGGTCGGCCCCGAGACCCGCGACGAGTGGCGGGCGCTGCCGTCCCGTGTGGCGAGCGGAGAGGTTCGCATCCCCGTCGTCGGTGACCTCCTCGGCCCTGGGGGACTCGGTCAGGTGACCGCGGAGGCGGTCACCGTCGAGGACCTGGCGGACCGTGCCGAGACCGCGGCGTCGCGTGGCAGCGGCCCCCGGACCGCCGGGCTGGCGAAGCGTCTCAACCCCTTCCTCGTCGACGGCACGCAACCCTTCGTGGCGTCCGGCGTCCCTGCAGCCCCGGCCGCCCCCGCCGTCGTGGACCCGGCGGTGCCGGCTCCGGCAGCGCCGGACGCCGCCGCCGAGGCGCCGTCTGCCGAGGCTGCACCTGAGGCCGCGGCTCCTGCTGCTCCCGCCGTTCCCGAGCCGGCAGCGCCGGCCCAGCCCGCGGCACCCGCCCCGCAGCCGGCGCCTGCGGCACCGAGCCCGGCAGCGGGGATGAGTGCCGAGAGCGCCGAGGTCCTGCGTCTCGTGAACGTCCAGCGCCTGCAGGCGGGCTGTGCCGAGCTCCGCCCGGACGCCCGGCTGACCGCAGCTGCCCAGCTGCACAGCGAGGACATGTCCGCCAACAACTACATGTCCCACACGAGCCTCGACGGCCGATCCGCGGCCGACCGTGCGACGGCGCAGGGATACACCTCGTTCAGCGGCGAGAACGTCGCGAAGGGATACCGCTCGGCGGCTGCCGTCATGGACGGGTGGATGAACAGCCCGGGCCACCGTGCCAACATCCTCAGCTGCTCGTCGGTCGCGATCGGCGTCGGTGTCTCCGGTGACGCGTGGACGCAGGTCTTCGGCTACGCCTGACGCCTCGCGGCCAGGCGTAGCACGTCACGCCCGACGGCGGGCGAGCCAGTCGAACATCTCGGCGAAGTACGTGGACCGGGCGGGCTCCGGGGACAGCGCCAGGTCGTGCGCACCGCCGGGGACCCGCACCAGGGTGACGTCGGCACCGAGACCAGGAGCGCGGGCCGCGATCTGCTCCACGTCCAGGACGCTGTCCGTGGTGACGAGCGCATCGTGCTGGGTCTTCGCGCTGCCGGACGCGGCCGACGTCAGGACGAGGACGGGACACCCGATGCTCAGGCCGCGCGCGATGCGTGCATGGCCGCGGCGGATCGTGCGGAACCACCCGGCGCGCACCGGGAAGCCCTCGTGCGGCTTCCATGCGAGGTCGTACTCCCACTCGCCTCCGGAGCCCGCGTGCAGGGCTCGGCCGTAGTGGGGCTGGAGCCTGCCGACCGGGAGCATCGGTACGAGCGGAGCGACGAGGTCGATCAGGCGCGTCGCCACGACCCGCTGCAACCATCGCTCGTTGAGGTCGAACCACGGGCTGTTGAGGACGAGCGCGTCCACGAGGGGCGGTGCGCCGTCGCGGGTGCGGGCGTCCGCCCAGAGGCTCGCGACGAGCCCCCCGGTCGAGTGACCGAGGACGACGAGCTCCGTGTGCCCCTCGTCGGTGCGGATGATCCGCGCCGCACGGTCGAGCTCCTCGGCGTACGAGGCGAGCTCCATGACGTAGTTCGGCGTCTGGTGGGGCCGGAGCGAGCGGCCGTACTTGCGGAGGTCGAGCGCGTAGAAGTCGTACCCGTGCGCGGCGAGCTCGTCAGCCATGTGCGCCTGGAAGAAGTAGTCGACGAACCCGTGCACGTAGAGCACCGCGCGCCGTGAGCCAGGGGTGCCTGCGCGCCGGACGAGGGTCGCGACGACCTCGCCCTCGGCGTCCGGCGCGAGGACGAGCGTCCGGGCCACCCAGTCAGGACCGAGGACGTCAGGCTGCCAGTCGTCGCTCATGGTGCATCCTCCTGGTCGTCCGCGGTGGTGCTGGACGCTCGAGCGCCCTGCTGAGCTCGGGTGAGCGCCCCGCTGAGCAGCCGTCGGGCTGCTCAGCGGGACCGTGTCACGCCGGAGGCGGCTGCTGGCCCCACGGCTGGGGCGGCTGACCGGCCTGGGGCGGCTGACCGCCCTGCGGGGGCTGCTGTCCCCAGGGCTGCTGCGGTGCACCGCCCTGCGGCGCCTGCGGCTGTCCCCACTGCTGCGGGGTGGCGCCGCCGGGGGGCGGCTGCTGTCCCCACTGCTGCTGCGTGCCGGGGGCGCCGGGTCCGCCAGGACCGGTGGGTCCACCGGGTCCGTTGGAGCCGCGCCCGCGCATGACGAACCAGGCGATCAGGCCGGCGAGGGCGAGGACACCGACCGCCACGGAGATCCAGAGGAGCCAGTTGACACCTTCGTCCTCGTCGGCGTCCGAGGAGTCGTCGTCTGCAGCTGCCGGCTCGTCGCTCTCCTCGGTCGCCTCGTCGCTCGCTTCCTCGGACGGCTCGGCGCTCGAGGTCGCGGAGGTCGCGGTGAAGTCGGGATCGGTGTCCGCGGCGGAGCTCCACTCGACCGTGCGGTCGTCGACGAGCGTGCCGTTGTGGTCGATGACGTCTCCGGGGAACTCGACGACCATGCTCACGGTGACCTCGACCGCCTGGTCGGCGGGCAGGCCGGACTGCTCGGTGACGAGGCTCATCGGGTACTGGAAGTCGAAGGTGATCGTCTCGTCGTCGGACTCGAACAGCCCGGTGCCGAACATGGCGATGTCGTCGCCCGGGATGCCGGTGCCGACCGCCTCGACGCCGGAGTAGCCGTCTGCCGAGTAGGGGGTGAACGTCCAGTCCTCCGTGCCGGGTGCACCTTCGAAGGTCGAGACGAGGGTCTCGGACAGCTCCGTCGGGGTGGCGCCGGACAGCTCGATCTGCTCGTCCTCGCCGAGCATGTAGAGCGTCATGTCGTAGGTCGCGTCGTCGTAGACCACGGACTCGGCGGTGACCTTCCCGCACCCGGTGAGCGCTGCAACAAGGAGTGCTGCTCCTGCCGCCAGCGCCAGTCGTCTTCTGCTCATACGAGTGGTTCTCCCTCGGTGTGACCTGTGGGTCCTCCAGCGCGCCCGGCGGGCTGCGCGACCCTCCCCGAACTGTTTCACAGCACGACGCGGCGTGGTGCGTCGCGACGGGTGAACGGGGACATGTCCCCACCGTGAAGGCGGCCAAACGGGACATCTGATCCGTAGAAATCCGGAGTTGAGTGGACTAGACTCAACTTTGGACAGACCGTCGGGGCTTGCGTGCTGGAGCCCCGACGCGACATCACCCGCACGCCATCTGGAGGTTCCATGGACGGAAATCTGACGACCCTCTCCCAAGCGGCCCTCGGCGACGCGATCCAGTCAGCCACCGCCGCCGGGAACCCGCAGGTCGAGCCCCTGCACCTGCTCGCCGCCCTCGTCTCCCAGGCCGAGGGCACCACCCCCGGCCTGCTCGCGGAGGTCGGGGCGGACGCCCAGGCCGTCGGCGCCGACGTCCGCCGCGCCCTCGTCGCGCTGCCGACCGTCAGCGGCACCGCCGTGACCAAGCCGACCGTCTCGACCTCGCTGTCCTCAGTCCTCCAGCGCGCCCGCACCGAGGCCGCCACGCTCGACGACGAGTACCTCTCGACCGAGCACCTCCTCCTCGGTGTCGCCGCAGCCCCGTCCCCCGCGGCGGACATCCTCCGTCGCGCAGGCGTGACGCGTGACGCGCTCGCCGCCGCGATCCCCGCAGTCCGCGGAGACAAGCGGGTCACCTCGCCGAACCCCGAAGGGACGTACAAGGCGCTCACCCAGTACGGCGTCGACCTCACCGAGGCGGCGCGCGACGGCAAGCTCGACCCGGTCATCGGCCGCGACGCCGAGATCCGCCGCGTCGTGCAGGTCCTCTCCCGCCGCACCAAGAACAACCCCGTCCTCATCGGAGAGCCCGGCGTCGGCAAGACCGCCGTGGTCGAGGGGCTCGCCCAGCGCATCGTCGACGGCGACGTCCCCGACTCTCTCAAGGGCAAGCGCCTCATCTCCCTCGACCTCGCAGCCATGGTCGCCGGCGCGAAGTACCGCGGCGACTTCGAGGAGCGCCTCAAGGCCGTCCTCGAGGAGATCAAGGGGTCCGACGGCGAGGTCGTCACCTTCATCGACGAGCTGCACACCGTCGTCGGCGCAGGTGGCGGCGGCGACGGCTCGATGGACGCCGGGAACATGCTCAAGCCCATGCTCGCGCGCGGCGAGCTCCGCCTCGTCGGCGCGACGACGCTCGACGAGTACCGAGAGCGGATCGAGAAGGACCCCGCACTCGAGCGCCGGTTCCAGCAGGTCTACGTCGGCGAGCCGTCCGTCGAGGACACCGTCGCCATCCTGCGCGGGCTGAAGTCCCGCTACGAGGCCCACCACCGCGTGACCATCTCCGACGCGGCCCTCGTGGCCGCCGCGACGCTCTCCGACCGGTACATCTCCGGTCGTCAGCTCCCGGACAAGGCCATCGACCTCGTCGACGAGGCCGCGTCGCGCCTGCGCATGGAGATGGACTCCTCGCCGGTCGAGATCGACACGCTCCGGCGCGCGGTCACGCGCCTCGAGATGGAGGAGCTCGCGCTCGACAAGTCGGACGACGAGGCCTCGAAGCAGCGCCTCGTCGAGCTCCGGGCCATCCTCGCCGACCGCCGCGAGGAGCTCGCCGCCCTCAACGCGCGGTGGGAGTCCGAGAAGGGCGGCTTCAACCGCGTCGGTGAGCTGCGCAAGCGCAAGGACGAGCTCCAGTCCCAGCAGGAGCGCGCCGAGCGCGAGGGAGACCTCGAGACCGCGTCGCGCATCCGGTACGGAGAGCTCCCCGCCCTCGAGCGCGAGCTCGCCGACGCCGAGCGCGCAGAGCGCGACGAGGACGCCGAGTCCTCCGCCGAGGGCCGCCCGCCACGCCTCGTCGGGGACAAGGTCGACGCCGACGAGATCGCCGAGGTCGTCTCCGCGTGGACCGGCATCCCCGCCGGCCGACTCCTCCAGGGCGAGAGCCAGAAGCTCCTCTCCATGGAGGACGTCGTCGGTCAGCGGCTCATCGGCCAGAAGACCGCCGTCGCGGCCGTGTCCGACGCCGTCCGTCGCGCCCGCGCCGGGGTGTCCGACCCCAACCGCCCCACCGGATCGTTCCTCTTCCTCGGCCCCACCGGCGTCGGCAAGACCGAGCTCGCGAAGGCGCTCGCGGACTTCCTCTTCGACGACGAGCGGGCCATGGTGCGCATCGACATGTCGGAGTACTCGGAGAAGCACAGCGTCTCGCGCCTCGTCGGAGCCCCTCCGGGCTATGTCGGCTACGAGGAGGGCGGCCAGCTCACGGAGGCGGTCCGTCGGCGTCCGTACTCGGTGCTGCTGCTCGACGAGGTGGAGAAGGCACACCCGGAGGTCTTCGACATCCTCCTCCAGGTGCTCGACGACGGCCGCCTCACCGACGGCCAGGGGCGCACGGTCGACTTCCGCAACGTCATCCTCGTCCTCACGTCGAACCTCGGCTCGCAGTTCCTCGTCGACCCGCTGCTCGACGACGGGGCGAAGCGTGCCGCAGTCATGTCGACCGTCCGCGAAGCGTTCAAGCCCGAGTTCCTCAACAGGCTCGACGAGGTCGTGCTCTTCGACCCCCTGGGCCTCGACGAGCTCGGACGGATCGTCGACATCCAGGTCAAGGAGCTCGCGGCACGGCTCACGGACCGTCGGATCTCCCTCGAGGTGACGCTCCCGGCGCGCGAGTGGCTCGCGATCGAGGGCTTCGACCCCGCCTACGGTGCCCGGCCCCTGCGCCGGCTCGTCCAGCGTGAGATCGGGGACCGCCTCGCGCGGTCCATCCTCTCCGGCGAGGTGGTCGACGGCGCGACCGTGCTCGTGGACCGCCCCGACCTCGGCGCGGAGTCCGAGGACGGGACGGCCCGGCTGACGCTCACCGTGCGCTGAGCCGCGCAGCGCCGACCTGCAGCCTCGGCGGGCGGCCGGGAGGGAGTCGTCAGACCGGCGACCACCCGCTCCAGGTGCCCGCCGAGCTGCGGGTGCGGTAGTACGCCCCGGACCAGATGCCGTAGTTGTCCACGGCGACCGAGAGCGTCGGACCGGCATAGCCGAGCGTGCTGCGGATGCCCGTGCCCTGGACGTACTTGTCGATCCGCGCCTGGACGGCGAGGCAACCGGTGCCGGCCTGGACCTTCGTCCAGGTCGACGACCGGGACGCCGCCACCGTGCAGGCCGCTGCGCTCGCGCTCGACGCCACCACTGTCGAGAACCCCACGAGGACGACCGTGAGTGCTGCGATCAGGCTCCTTCTCTGCATCTCTTCCCCCTGCTCGTCGGACGAGGCACGTCGTCGGGCCTCAGGACGACCGTAGGGTCGCGGACCTGCACCCGATCCGTGGACACGCCGCAGAGTGAGAGCTTTGTCACGATTGGGCAGGTCGTGCGTGTGGGGTAGCCTGGCCCGACAACCACATACCCACGGGAGCTCGCAGCAGCGAGCTGAGAGGGCGGCTCACGCGCCGCCGACCGTTCGAACCTGTCCGGATCATGCCGGCGTAGGGAGAATCGATGAGCATCGTCGACGACGCACGCGCGTCCTCAGCACCCAGCACCACCAGCAGCACGGCCACCACCAGCAGCACCGTCACGTCGGCGAGCACCGTGACGATGGGCCCCATCGCCGGGTCCACGAAGCACTACGCGCCGGTCCCTGACGCACCCGGTCTCGCGTTCCCGGTCCGCCGTGTGAACCTCAGCAACGGCGAGCACCTCGATCTCTACGACACGTCCGGCCCGTACACGGACGACTCGGCCGACGCGGCGCCGATCGACCTCCTCGCGGGCCTGCCGCGAGCACGGGAGACGTGGTCGCGGCCGGAGCCCGTGGAGGGCGCCGGCACCCAGCTGGCCTGGGCGAAGGCCGGGATCGTCACCCACGAGATGCGGTACGTCGCCGCCCGCGAGGGTGTGGACGTCGAGCTCGTCCGCTCGGAGGTGGCGCGCGGTCGCGCCGTCATCCCCGCGAACCGGAACCACCCCGAGGTGGAGCCGATGATCATCGGCAAGGCCTTCGCCGTGAAGATCAACGCGAACATCGGCAACTCCGCGGTGACGTCGAGCATCGAGGAAGAGGTCGAGAAGATGGTGTGGGCCGCGCGCTGGGGCGCCGACACCCTCATGGACCTCTCCACCGGCAAGGACATCCACGAGACGCGCGAGTGGATCCTGCGGAACTCCCCGATCCCGGTGGGCACGGTGCCGATCTACCAGGCGCTCGAGAAGGTCAAGGGCGACCCGGCCGCGCTGACCTGGGAGATCTACCGCGACACGGTGATCGAGCAGTGCGAGCAGGGTGTCGACTACATGACCGTCCACGCCGGCGTCCTGCTGCGCTACATCCCGCTCACGGCACGTCGTGTCACGGGGATCGTCTCGCGCGGCGGGTCGATCATGGCGGCGTGGTGCCTCGCGCACCACCGCGAGTCGTTCCTCTACACGCACTTCCATGAGCTGTGCGAGATCCTGCGCCGCTACGACGTGACGTTCTCCCTCGGCGACGGGCTCCGCCCCGGCTCCATCGCGGACGCGAACGACGCCGCGCAGTTCGCGGAGCTCCGGACGCTCGGAGAGCTGACGAGGATCGCCAAGGCCCACGGCGTCCAGGTGATGATCGAAGGTCCGGGGCACGTGCCCATGCACAAGATCGTCGAGAACGTCCGGCTCGAGGAGGAGCTCTGCGAGGAGGCGCCGTTCTACACGCTCGGCCCGCTCGCCACCGACATCGCTCCCGCCTACGACCACATCACCTCGGCCATCGGGGCGGCGATGATCGCTCAGGCGGGCACCGCGATGCTCTGCTATGTCACGCCCAAGGAGCACCTGGGCCTGCCGAACCGGGACGACGTGAAGACCGGGGTCATCACGTACAAGATCGCCGCGCACGCCGCCGACCTCGCCAAGGAGCACCCCCGCGCGCAGGAGCGTGACGACGCGCTGTCGCGGGCGCGCTTCGAGTTCCGGTGGCACGACCAGTTTGCCTTGTCCCTCGACCCGGACACCGCTCGCGAGTTCCACGACGAGACGCTCCCGGCCGAGCCCGCCAAGACGGCGCACTTCTGCTCGATGTGCGGGCCCAAGTTCTGCTCCATGCGGATCTCGGCAGACGTCCGCGCGTACGCCGAGGCGAACGGCCTGACGTCGGTCGAGGCCATCGAGGCAGGCATGGCGGAGAAGTCCCAGGAGTTCGAGGACAACGGCTCCCGCGTCTACCTGCCCGTCGCGCCGGTCTGAGCGAGCAGCCCCTGGGCCGTGCTCGGCGCGTCCGGGTCGCGGTCGACCGCCGGACCGCGACCCGGCCCGGGGTCGAGGTGGAAGGTCGTGGCGAAGCGCTCCAGCAGAGCGGCGTCGCCGGACACCACCTCGACCGTCCCGTCGCGCAGCGCGGTGCCGGGGCTCGTCTCGCCCGAGATGATGGTGCGGAGGCCCGGCCCTGTCGTCAGGGCCAGGTCGGTGCGGCGGTCGTCGTCCGCGGACGGGCGTCCCTGCGTGACGGTGAGCGCTGCGCCGCTGACGTCCAGGACGAGGTCGATCTCGCCGATCCGCACCGCGTAGCGGGTCGTCGGGTGCTGGGCGGCGACCTCGGGGCGGAAAGCCGTCCGGAAGGCGGTCGTCATCGAGTCAGGCGTCACGACGTCGCCCTCGGCCGGGTCGCCCATCGACTGGAAGCCCCACCTGCCGAGCGCGAGGACCACGTCCTCGAGGCCGCGCCCGAGCGCGGTGAGCTCGTAGACGATCCCGCACCGGGCGAGCGGGACGCGCCGGATGACGCCCGCCTCCTGCAGCTCCTTGAGGCGCGTGCTGAGGATGTTGGACGGCACGCGCGGGAGGCCGGTCTTGAGATCGGTGTACCGCCGGGCGCCGACGAGCAGGTCGCGGACGATGAGCAGCGCCCACCGCTCGCCGACCAGCTCGAGGGCGGTGACCATCCCGCAGTGCTGCCCGTAGTTCCGTGCGGCCATGGGGGCTCAGGCGCTCGCTTCCTGCTGGGCCAAGAACGCCTCGGGGCCGTTCTGCGCGGCGACGGGGTCCATGTAGAGAGCGCTGAAGTGGTTCCCGTCCGGGTCCTCGAAGTCGCGGGCGTACATGAACCCGTAGTCCTGCGCGGGGCGCGGCTCGGCGCCCCCGGCGGCGAGCACCCGCTCGAGGAGCGCGTCGACCTCTTCGCGGGAGTCACGGCTCAGAGCGGTCTCGACCTGGGCAGAGGTGTGAGGGTCCGCGATCGGCTTGTCGGTGAACGTGGCGAAGAACTCCCGGGTGAGGACCATGAGGAAGATGTTGTCGTCGATGACGATGCAGGCGGCGTTCTCGTCCGTGAAGTTCGGTTCGATGCGCCAGCCCAGCCCTGTGTAGAACGCCTTCGCTCGATCGAGGTCGCTCGTGGGCAGGTTGACGAAGATGTTCGTGGTCATGATCGGTCCTCTCGGGTGGTGTGGTGCCGCGGCGGTGCGACACCACACCCATGGTTGCAAAAAGCAACAACGGTGGCAAGAGGTCTCGTATGTCCAGTTCTCCCGGTGGTCGACCCGCTCAGTCGAGGAGGCTCGAGTCCAGCCCGTCCGGCACGGCCGCGATGCACAGGCCCTGACGGTCACCCTGCTCCCACGACTCCTCCGTCGGAGTCCACACGCTGAGCTCGACGAGGCTGAGGTCGACGTCCTCGGCCACGATGGCGTCCACCGTGCACTTCTCCACCGAGTCGGCCTTGACGTCCGCCGCGCCCGGGAAGTCGCTGCTCGACGAGAACTTCTTCGCGGCGATGACCTGCGCCTCGTGGTCCTCGTCGCACGGCACGACGACGACCGTGTCCACGTCACCGTCTCCCGGCAGCTCCTCGAGACAGTTGCCCACGACGACCTGCTGGGCGTAGGCCTCGACGCTCTCCTCGACGTCCGCCTCGAGCGGCTCAGCCCCGTCTCCGGCGAAGAACGCGAAGTAGGCGCCCACGGCGACCAGAGCGAGGACGACGACCCCGAGGACGCTGAACAGGACCGCGCGCGACCCCGCCTTGACCGGCGGCGGGGCGCCCCACGACGGCATCGGCCCGGCCTGACCAGGCCCCTGCGCGTAGCCGGCACCCGGTGCGTAGCCCTGACCGGGCGCATGACCGGGACCCGGTGCGTAGCCCGGCCCCGCTGCGTACCCCTGGCCCTGCGGATACCCCTGTCCTGGTGCGGGTCCGGTGGGGACCGGGCCGGTCGTCGGAGCGCCGTAGCTGCTCAACGGGATGGACGGCGGGGGGCCGGCGTGACCGTCCCACGCCGGTGCGTGGAACGTCGACGTGTCGTACCCGGGCTGCGCCGGTGCGCCCGGCGGCTGCTCGGACGCCCCGGGCTGCTGTGCGTCGGGCGCGGGGGGCACCGGCGGGCCGGGTGGCGTGGGTGGAGCGAGGGGGACGTGCGGGGCAGGCGCCGCGGGAGGGGTGTCGGGTGCCGGTGGCACGGCCGGAGCCGGCGGGTCGGCAGGTGCGGGCTGCTCGTCGGGCGTCCCGGGATCGGGCTGCTCGTCGGACGGTCCGGGCGGGGGAGGGGGGACTGAGCTCACGTTTCGCTTTCCGCCTTCGATCGGTGTCCGTCGGTGCGCGGACCGGCCAGGTCGAGCCCAAGACTAGTACGGGGCCCGGGTCAGTCGGCCAGCGCGACGTCGTCGTCGGCGATCCGTCCGGTGACAGGTCCGTGCCGGGAGGTCACGAAGCACCAGACCTCACGGTGGTCGTCGTTCCACATGCCCTCCGGCGGGGCGAGCGCGAACGGCCTGAAGAGACCGGCGGACGTCGGCGGGAGGGCTGCGAGGGTGGCCTCGCACCGGGCGTTCCCCTCGCGCTGCATCGAGCTCTGCCCGGGGTAGCCGCCGTCGGGGCCCAGCTGGACCGGGAGCATCGCGAGGAGCTCGGCGTCGTGCGGGACGTCGCACGGCATGATCGTCACGCGGGCCGCCCCGAACGTCGGGAGCTCGAGGCAGTGGCCGGGGTTGACGTCGACGAAGAGGATCTCGACGGGCTCGGTGACGTCGGCGGGGTCGGCGTTGTCCTCGCCCCGGTCGCTCAGCTGCACGGCCCAGACGACGTACCACGTGCCGGCCACCCAGGCGGCGGTGACGAGGAGGCCGAGGACGATCCCTGTGATCGCCAGGGCTGTCCCGCGCTGGGGAGCGCCGGTCCGCCGTGCGCGTCGGACCTGGCGGAGCGCGACCGTCCCGAGGACGACGCCGAGGATCCCGCCGACGACGGGCGTCGCGACCGGTACGGCAGCAGCGGCCACGGCCAGCCCGTTGCGGGTACCGGGACGTGCGCCGGCCGAGGCGGGCGCAGCTGTGCCCAGGGCGGGGTCGGTGCCGGGCGTCCTGGGTGCAGCGGCCCCGGCCTGCGGGGACACGGGGTCTGGCGGGTACGCCGGGGCGCTGTACGGCGGCCCCGAGGAGCCGATGGGCGTCATGGGCACACCCTACCGAGGGTCCTCCCTGTGCCCCGGTCGAGCGATAGAGTCGACCGGGCGACGAGCGCCCGGCAGACCGGGAGGACACGATGACCAGCGAACCCGCACCCGTGGCGCGATCGCCACGGTCCGGGGGCTACGCGAAGGGGCGCGCCACGCGGCTCGAGATCCTCGAGACGGCGACGACGCTCTTCGGTGAGCTCGGCTACCGCTCCGCGTCGTTGCGCGAGATCTCGGCCCGCGTCGGCATCTCCCACCCAGGGCTGCTCCATCACTTCCCGACGAAGGAGTCCCTCCTCGCCGCTGTCCTCGCGCACCGCGACGAGGTCGACGAGGCAGCGATCGACGCCGACCTCGCGACAGGCATGGACTTCTTCGAGGCGCTCGCACGGGTGGTGGAGCGCAACGCCGCCCGGCCCGGGATCGTCGAGCTGTTCTCCGCGCTCTCGGCCGAGGCGACGTCCCCGGACCACCCGGCCCACGAGTACTTCCGGAGGCGCTACGCGGACCTCCTGGGCCGGCTCACGCGCGAGCTCGAGCAGCGCGCCGCTGCCGGGGCGCTGCCCCCCGGGACGGCACCGGTGGACGGTGCGCGGACGGTCGTCGCGCTCATGGACGGTCTGCAGGTGCAGTGGCTCTTCGAGAGCGGTGACGAGGGTGCGCAGGTCGACATGGCTGCTGTCCTGCGCGCCCACGTGGCGACCCTCCTGGGCTGACCAGGCGACCGAGCGCTCTGGCGGAAGCACTGATGGGGCCCGTCAGTCGCGCACTGCTGCCGCCTCGTCGACGAGGCGGTCGAGGGCGTCGCGGCCGAAGAGCATCCCCTCGAAGCCGGCGATGACCCGCGCGGGCATGTCGACGATCATCCTCGTCATCGTCTCGTCGAGCGCGAGGGTGCCGTCCGCGTCGGCGCCGATCGTCTCGGGCCGGGCCAGCTCGGCTCCCATGAGCGGGCCGCCGACCGGGTGAGCCATCCACTCGCCGAACGTCGAGGAGTGCGTGAGGGTCCCGGCGAGGCTCTCACCGACGACGTCGACGGTCACGGAGCCGCGGAGGTCGCGGGAGGAGGCACCGACGGAGACGACGAAGTCGCCGCCCTCGAGCACCCAGCGGCCGAGACCCGTGTGCCAGTAGGAGAGGTCGCGCGCGACGAGGTCGAAGCACAGTTCCTGGGACTCGCCCGGCTGGAGGGTGACCTTCCTGAACGCCTTGAGCTCGCGCACCGGTCGCTGGACCTGGGCCGCCGGGTCACCGACGTAGACCTGGACGACCTCCGCCCCTGCGACGGTTCCCGTGTTCGTCACGGTCACGGTGACCTCCACCGTCGTGTCCGCACCGGTGCCGGAGACGGTCGCGGTGGGCGTGGAGTGGTCGAACGTCGTATAGGACAGCCCGTGGCCGAACGGGTAGGACACCGCGACGTCCTTGGTGTCGTAGTAGCGGTAGCCGACGAGGGTGCCCTCGCCGTAGCGCACGGTACCGAGCTCGCCCGGGAACGACCCGAAGGACGGGGTGTCCTCGAGGCGCAGCGGCAGGGTCTCGGTGAGCCGGCCCGACGGCGTGCGGGCGCCGAAGAGCAGGTCGGCCACGGCGCCGCCGCCGGCCTGGCCGCCGAGCCACGCCTCGAGGATCGCGGGGGCGTCCTGCTCCCACCCGGCGACGGTGACGGCGGACCCGTTGGCGAGGACGACGACGACGCGAGGGTTGACGGCGGCCACCGCACGGAGGACGGCGAGCTGGTTGGCGGGGAGGTCGAGGTGCTGGCGGTCGTAGCCCTCGGACTCGTCGGAGGCAGGCAGCCCGAGGAAGAGGACCACGGTGTGTGCCGTCCGTGCGGTCTCGACGGCGTCGTCGAGGAGCGCACGGTCGCGGGCCTCGTCGGCGGCGGTCTCGTCGATCGTGAACGCGGGCGCGAAGGCGATGTCCGCGCCGGTGAGCTCGTGGACGGCGTCGAGGGCCTCGTCGATGCGGGTGGGGTTGACCTGCGAGGAGCCGGCTCCCTGGTAGCGCGGCGTGCGGGCGAACTCGCCGAGGACGGCGACGCCGCCGGCGTCGGCAGCACGCAGGGGGAGGAGGGGCGCGTCGGGCTGACCTGCGACGAGGGAGGGCACGGCGTCGTTCTTGAGGAGCACCGCACCGTCGGCGGCGGCCTCGCGGGCGAGGGCGTGGTGCGCGGCCACGTCGTACGCGTCGGTGCTCTGCACGGCGGGGAGGGCGCGCCGGACGAGCGTGAGGAGTCGTCGGACGGCCGTGTCGAGCACGGCCTCGTCGAGCTCGCCGGCGCGCACCGCGGCGACGACCTCCGCGTCGGTGAGGTTGCCGGAGCTCGGCATCTCGAGGTCGAGCCCCGCGGCGAGGGCGGGGACGCGGTCGCTCACCGCACCCCAGTCGGACATGACGACGCCGTCGAAGCCCCACTCGTCACGGAGGACCTCGGTGAGCAGCCATCGGTTCTGCGACGCGTAGGTGCCGTTGATCTTGTTGTAGGAGCACATGACGGTCCACGGCGCGGCCTGCGTGACGACGCGCTCGAAGCCGCTGAGGTAGATCTCGCGCAGGGTGCGCTCGTCGACGTCGGCGGAGACGCGCATGCGGTCCGTCTCCTGGTTGTTCACGGCGAAGTGCTTGAGCGAGGTGCCGACGCCCTGGCTCTGGATGCCCTGGACGAGCGCCGCCGCCAGGTTGCCGGAGACGACCGGGTCCTCGGAGAAGTACTCGAAGTTGCGCCCGCACAGGGGTGACCGCTTGATGTTGATGCCGGGGCCGAGGAGCACCGCGACGTCGTTCGCGCGCGTCTCGCGACCGAGGGCCTCGCCGACGCGGCGCAGGAGGGTCGTGTCCCACGTCGAGGCGAGTGCCGTGGCGGTGGGGAAGCACGTGGCGGGGACGCTGCCCCCGATCCCGAGGTTGTCCGCCGACTCCGGCTGCTTGCGCAGGCCGTGGGGTCCGTCGGCCACCATGATCGACGGGACGCCGGCCCGCTCGACGGGCTGCGTCGTCCAGAAGTCACGACCCGACGTCATCGACGCCTTCTCCTCGAGGGTGAGCGTGGCGACGATCTGCTCGATGTCGAGGCTCGCCTCGGCGTGCTGAGTGGTTCCGGCGTGCTCGGGGACGGTCATGCGGCACTTCCTCGGGTCGGCGGTCTCGCTGCTCGGCGCGGTCTCCGCCGATCGTAGCGTGGACACCTACCACGCGGTAGGTCTTCGGCGGGGCGTTCGACCGGTCGCGCCGGGCGTCCTCCGCGCCGTGCCCTTCCCTCAGCCGGTGATGTCGACGATGACGGGGACATGGTCGGACGCGCCCTTGCCCTTGCGCTCGTCCCGGTCGATCTCGACACCCGTCACGAGCGGGGCGAGAGCCGGGGAGAAATACGCGAAGTCGATCCGCATGCCCTGGTTCTTGGGGAAGCGCAGCTGCTGGTAGTCCCAATACGTGTACTTGCGGTCCTCGGGCACGTGGACGCGCGTCACCTCCGTGAAGCCCGCCTCCTCGAACGCCGCGAACGCGTCCCGCTCGGGCCGGCTCACGTGGGTGGACCCCTCGAACACGGCCAGGTCCCACACGTCCGTGTCCTGCGGAGCCACGTTCCAGTCGCCGACGAGCGCGACCTTCGCCGCCGGGTCCGCCTCCACCCAGCCCTGGGCCTTCTCCTGGAGCGTCGACAGCCAGTCGAGCTTGTACGCGTAGTGCGGGTTGTCGAGCGCGCGCCCGTGCGGCACGTAGAGGCTCCACACGCGCACGCCGCCGCACGTCGCCCCGATCGCCCGCGCCTCGAGCGCCGGCTCCTCGCCGAAGAAGGGCTGGTCCGGGAAGCCGAGCTCGACGTCCTCGAGCCCCACCCGGCTCACGATCGCCACGCCGTTCCACTGGCTCAGGCCGAAGTGAGCGACCTCGTAGCCCGCCGCCTCGAACACGTCGAAGGGGAACTGCTCGTCCTTGCACTTGGTCTCCTGCAGCGCGAGCACGTCCGTGCCGCTCCGCTCGAGGAAGGCCACCGCCCGCTCGGCACGGGCGCGGATCGAGTTGATGTTCCAGGTGGTGAGGCGCATGGCATCCAGGCTAGCGGCAGGGGCTGCCGTCGCGACCGGCGACCGTGCTGGGCGGTCCGGCGCGAGCCGACCAAAGGTATGTCGACATTCAACCGAGCATTCACCGAACACGAGTCTGTGGGATTTCAGATACCCCGGTTCAATTGATTATAGGTGGCTCGTGCGAGTTCGACACCTGGGCGGTACGGGGACCTCTTCCGTTGTACATCCGGCGCAATCACACGTAGCGTCTGTGACTGCGGTCACAAGGGGGCGAGGACTAGCCTGCTCGTCGAAGATGCTGATCGAAAGTGCCGAGAGAACGGTGTCGACAAAAGGCGCCGACCAACAATTCAGTGTGCTGACGAGAGGAATTGCGATGAACAGCAACCGGACATCCGACCCCAGCGTCTCCGTCCTCGACGAGATCGTCGACCAGAACCTCGAGGACCGGAGCGGCGGAGGCCAGGGCTGGGGCACCACCATCACCAGCCTCAGCTGCTACGGGGTCAGCTGGGTCCTGGGCAACAACGGCAACTTCTGCACTGCGACGACGGAGTGCCAGTCCAACTGCTAGCTGCCGCTGCACCGCATGACCGGTCCCCGGGCCGCCGGGGACCGGTCATGTCCGGCAGGAGAGAACACGCTCGAGGGGGCACGATGCGCACGATCGACGACGTCGCACGATGGCGGGACCTCTTTCCGGAGATCACCGAGGACGACGAGTACGAGCGGCTCGTCAGGGAAGCCTGCGACCTCTGGCTCGACCAGGACCGCACGCACGACCACGACGCCCACGACGCCGAGACGGGCACCGCGCGCACCGACAGGCCCGTGCGCGACAACCCCGAGCGCGACAACCCCGAGCGCGACCTCGCTGACGAGGCCGTGCCGGACGTCGACCACGTCCACCTCGGCGCGTACTTCCTCCACGAGGTCGCCCCGATCGTCGAGCGCTTCCGGGCCGAGATCGCCCGGGTCGCCGTCCTGAGCAGCTCCCACGACGTCGTCGCCGTCGCCGTGGTCGCGGTCGCGCAGATGTGCGCCGCGCTCGGGGTGCGCACGGTCGTCGCGGAGCTGCACCGCCAGCGGGACGCGGGCCTCCTCGAGGGCGAGACCTCGGAGGACCGGTACGCCGACTTCGTCCGACGGATCAGCTCGCCGGACGGGCGCGCGGACCTGCGCCAGAGGTACCCGGTGCTGGCCCGGACCCTGCAGGAGCGCACGCAGCGGCACCTCGAGTTCGTCGTCGAGGTCCTGCGTCACACCGAGGGCCACCTCGCCGAGCTCGCCGCGACCTTCCCGGACGTGGTGGGAGAGGGGCTCGTCGCGAGCGTCTCCACGAACAACGGAGACACCCACCGGGACGGCCGCTCCGTCGCGATCCTCACGTTCGAGTCCGGTGCGCGGCTCGTCTACAAGCCGCGGTCGATGACGATCGAGGGCGCGTTCAACACGCTCGTGCGCGCACTCCGTGACCGCGCGGGCATCGACCTGAGGACCATCAGGACGCTGTCTGCGACGGAGTTCGGGTGGGCGGAGTTCGTCGAGCACTCGGAGCACGTCCCGGACCGGCGCCGGTACTACGAGGAGGTCGGTTCCCTCACCGGGATCCTCTACCTCCTCAACGGGTGGGACATCCACCACGAGAACCTGCTCACGGTGGAGGGGCGTCCGGTCGTCGTCGACCTCGAGACGCTCCTGCGCCCGCAGTTCCGTGCCACGCCGGGCTACGCCGACGGGTCTGCCGCGCAGATCGCGGTCACGCAGCTCGAGACGTCCGTGTGCACCATCGGCATCCTTCCCATGGTCATCAAGCGGGCCCACGAGGACGTGGGGATCGACGTCGGTGGAGTCGGCTTCCGACGCGGCCAGGCCTCCCCGTTCAAGGGCTTCGCACTCGTCGACGTCGGTCGCGACGACATGCGGATCAGCTTCGACACGCAGGTCGCGGGCACCGGCAACGAGAACGCGCAGGACGACGAGGCCGAGACGGCGATCGCCGACCGGACGTCGATCCAGGTGGGCTTCCGCCGGTTGTTCGACTGGGTGCTCGGGCACAAGGACGAGCTCGGCGAGCTGCTCGGTGCGACGTTCGCGCACGTCAGGGCGCGCTACGTCCACAACCCCACGATGTTCTACTCCCAGCTCCTACGGATGGGCACCCACCCCGACTTCATGGTGCGCGACGAGGATCTCTGGGTCCTCATGCACCGCGTGGGCCTGCGCCGACAGGACCTCGGCGAGGGGATCGCCCGGTCCGAGGTCGTGGACCTGTGCAACGGCGACGTCCCCTACTTCCAGTACGACGCCGACGGTCGGCGGCTCCTCGACTCGCGCGACGCCCCGACCGGACCCGCCTTCCGGCGGAGCCCGCTCGGGTCGGTGCTCGCCAAGCTCGACGCGCTCACGGAGCAGGACGTCGCCGAGCAGCTGCGGCTCGTCGCGATGACCTTCGTCCACCGGCTCCCGCGGTCCGGCGACCCGACCGGGTTCTCCTTCCCGGCGGCCGGTGCACCGCCGGTCGACGTGCCCCGCGGGCGGATGCTCGCCGAGGCCCGCCGGCTCGGTGACCGCCTCGAGGAGACCATGGTCGAGAGCTCCTCGGGCATCCAGCCCTCGACGTGGCTCGCGCCGCTCGTCACGACGTCCGACCACAGCCAGTGGGTCCCGGGCACGCTCGGCTACGACCTCTACGGGGGTGTCCCGGGGATCGGGCTCTACCTCGCGGCGCTCGCGGCGGAGACCGGCGAGGAGCGCACGTCAGCCGCCGCCCGGAGCGTCCTCGCCCGGCTCTCGGCACAGCTCCGCCCCGGAGTCATGGACAGCTCGATGATCACGCTGGGTGGGATGACGGGCCTCGCGGGGGCGTTCCACGCGACCGCGGTCGGCGGCCGGCTGCTCGGCTCGGCGGACATGGTCGACGCCACGTACGACGCGCTGCCGCTGCTCGTCGACGCGATCGACCGGGACCCGAGCTTCGACTTCATGGCGGGGTCGGCCGGCGCGCTGGCGACGTGCCTGAGCCTCTACCGTTCCGCCACGACACCTGAGCAGCGTGGCACGTCCCTGGACCACGCGGTCCGCGCGTACGAGCGGATCGCCCAGGCGAGCCCGCACGTCCTGGGCGGCGACGGACCTGCAGCCGGGATCTACAGCGGGTTCGGGCACGGGCTGGCGGGCATGGTGCCGTTCGTCGCCGAGCTCGGTGCCGTGACGGGGGACGCGCGGGTGCGCGCCACGGCCGACCGGCTCCTTGAGCGTCTGCTCAGCATGCGTGACCCGCACGACGGCACGTGGCGCAGGAGCACGGTCTCCGACGCGGAGTCCTTCGCGTGGTGCCACGGGTCCACCGGGATCCTCCTCGGGCTGCTCCTCGCCGCGCCCCACCTCGACCACGGCTCGCTCGACGCGGTCGTCCGCGAGCTCGTCGACCTCACCGTCGAGCGCTCGTTCGGCCACAACGTCACGTACTGCCACGGCGACCTGGCCAACCTCGAGGTGCTCGGGCTCGCGGCCGACAGGCTGGGCGACGCCGACCTCGCGGACCGCGTGACCGCTGGTTTCGTCGGGCTGTTCGACACGGTGCTCGAGCGGTACGGCGAGAGCTCGCCGAGCAAGTACGCGGCGAGCACCAGCCTCATGGTGGGGACCTCGGGGATCGGGTACGCGATCCTGCGGCACGTCTCCGCCGTGCGCCCACCCTCCGTCTTGTGGCTGGAATAGAGACCAGCCATCTCCACGAGAACGCGATCGGAAAGGAAAAGAAAAGAGCCGACACCAGGTCCCGGCGTATCTCGCAGCACTCTCGACGGCACTCGACGGTGAAAAGCGAGGACGCACGCGCGACCGAGGCGCCCGAACAACGGCGGCTAGGCCGGAAGACCAGTCAAAGAACGCGCATTCTCACGACCTTTTCGAGGAGAGATCTGCATGAACGACATCACTGGTTTTATCCCTGAGAACGAGCTCGAAGAACTCGTCGCCGGCGAGGAGGACCGCTATGGCGGGACGCTCACGCCGTCGAGCTGGCCGTGCATCATCGGTGCCGTCACGGTGACGGCCAACGCCGGAGGCTGCCCGACGTCCGCGTGCACACGCCGGTGCAACTCCTGACGCCCTGCAGCTCCTGACGCTCTGAACCGGTGTGCGACGGGCTCGGCGGCCCGCGCTCGTCGCACACCGCACGGACCCGGTCCGTGCGTTCCCCAGCACCTGACGTCCCTCGACGAGAGGCCCGAGAATGACGAACATCCTGACCGACCTGGACGAGCCGGCACCCGGCGCGCCCGAGTCGTCCTTCGGCCACCCCGGAGTCTTCGAGGGCTTCTACGAGCCGTTCGTCGTCGACTTCCAGGACCGTCTCGCCCGTCGTCTCGCCGATCGCCCCCGCCAGGTGGTCGACGGCCACGCGTTCGCGCACGCCGCAGCCGAGGACCTCTTCGAGCAGCTCGTCCACCTCGCGTCGCGCACGCTCGTCCACGAGTTCCGTGCGGTCGTGGGCACCGAGTCCCGCTACGACGTCGAGGGTGTGCCTGTCGACCAGATCCCGCTCTACGACCCCGACCTGCCGACCGGGAGGTACAGGGCGTTCCACGAGCAGGTGTCCTCACCAGGCGGCCGCGAGGCCGTGCTCAGCACGTACCCCGTGCTGCGACGCCTTCTCGAGCAGTCGGTCGCCGCACGCCTGCGCCTCCTGGGGGAGATGCTCGACCACGCCGACGAGGACCTCGTCCCGGGTGCGTCGTCCTTCTCGTCGCCCGGCAGGGTGGTCCGGGCGCGCTGCAGCGCCGGCGACTCGCACAACGGCGGACGTCAGGTGCTCGTCGTGACGTTCGAGGACGCGACGCTCGTCTACAAGCCCAAGGGGCTCGGCACCGACCGCCTCCTCGCCGAGATCGCGGCCCTCGTCACAGCGCACGTGCCCGCGCCGCTCGCGCTGCGGCCCAGCCCCACACTCACCCGGGACGACCACGGGTGGCAGGCGTTCGTCGAGCACACCGCGTGCGCCGACGAGGCCGGGCTCGAGGCCTACTACCAGCGGATGGGGCTGTACCTCGCGGTCTTCTTCGTCCTCGGCACCGGTGACCTGCACTTCGAGAACATCATCGCCGACGGCTCCCAGCCGCAGTTCATCGACCTGGAGACGCTGTTCGCCCACCCGCGCCGCGTCGCACCGACCGACGGCGACCTCCGGCAGGCGTTCGTCGACGAGCTGAGCGAGTCGGTGCTCAACACGATGATGCTGCCGCTGCGCTTCCACGGCTCGCCCCAGGACTTCAACATGGCCGGCCTGGGGATGACGGGCAAGCAGGCCTCGGGGTACTGGAAGAGCTACACCATCGGGGCCCGCGGCAGCGACGAGCTCCGCTTCGCCAAGTACGCCACCGAGCTCGAGCACACCCTGAACATGCCGCTCCTCGACGGCCACCACCACCCTGCCGTCGACTTCTCGGACGCGGTCCAGGAGGGCTTCGACCTCGGGACAGCGGTCCTCGCCGCCCACCGCGCCGAGCTCGTCGCGCTCCTGCGTGCCGAGCAGCACGTCGGCATGCGCGTCCGCCAGGTGCTGCGACCCACCGCCACGTACGCGCGCTTCCTCGAGGCGTCCACGCACCCGGTCTACCTCACGGACGAGGCGACCCGCCGGACGCTGCTCGCCAAGCTCCGTGCATGCCCCGCGGTCCGCACCGAGCGGGGCGAGCAGGTCCTCGCGCTCGAGATCGACGCTCTCGCCGACGGCGACATCCCGTACTTCACGACGACCCTCGGATCGCGCGACCTCCTCGGCAACCGGGTGGACGAGGTGGCGGACGTCTACGAGGTCACGCTGCAGCAGCACGTGGAGGAGAGCGTCTCCGCACGGCTCGCCCGCGACCACCTCCTCGACCAGCACTACATCCACACAGCGCTCCTCACGTCGATCGACAACCCCTGGGCGGCCCCCTCGGCGAGGCCGAGCCAGTTCTCCAAGGAGCTCTTCGACCGCACCGACCCCGTCGGCTTCGCGGAGGGGCTCGTCGAACGGCTCGACCGGCTGAGCGTGTGGGACGGCGCGAGGGAGCGCTGCACCTGGATCGGCGCGCTCCTCGACGCCGACGACCGCTCCGTCCTCGGTCCCTCGGACCTCTCGCTCTACGGCGGCGGCGGGACGATGCTCTTCCTCACCGCGATGGTCCGTCGAGACGGTCACCCCCAGGCTCGCCGGCTGCTCGACGCCGGGACGCTCGACGCCGCATGGTGGGCCGGAGGGGACGAGAAGGGCGGGTCCGCCTCGGCGTACAGCGGCTCAGCAGGCTCTGCGCTCGTCGTCAACGAGATCCTCGCCGCGCTGCCCGGCGGACGGTGCACCGCGATCCGGGACACGCTCCTCGACACGCTCCGGGGTGTGCACCTCACCGCGCTCGAGGAGGTCGACCTCGTCGGGGGCGCCGCAGGCATCGCCGTCGTGCTCGCCGGGGCCATGCGAGCGGGCGTGGCCGACTTCTCCGAAGAGCTCGACGGCCTCGGCCGGCGGCTCGCCGGCGCGCTCGCCGACGGGGGGCTCCCGCCCGAGCTCGCCCACGGGAGCGTCGGCGTCGCGTACGGCCTGGCGCAGTGCGGGGCCGTCCTCGAGGACGACGACCTCCGGTCCGCAGCCGAGGCGGCGCTGCTCGAGGTCGCGCGCGGGACGGGCTACGTCGACGCCATGGAGCCGCGCCAGCGCACGACGTGGTGCAGAGGCGTCCCCGGTGTCGCCGCCGGCCTCGCGCTGGGGCTCGACGCCCTCGGGTACCCGGCCGACGCGATCGCCGCCCGCACCACGGCCCACACGGACGTGGTCGTGGACCTCTCCCGGCGGCGACGGTCCGCGCCGGACATCAGCCTGTGCCACGGCGCCGGCGGGGAGGTCGCGAGCCTCGCGGGCATCGGCAGGCTCACGGGGGACGACGCGCTCGTCGAGCAGGCCCGGCACGTCTGGGACGACCTCTGCGAGGCCGCAGCCACCCACGGGTACTCGGGCGGGCTCCGGCGCAGCGCCGGGCAGACCGGCTTCATGGGCGGTCTCGGCGGCCTCGCCTACGCCGGTCTCATGCTCGAGGACCCGAGCCTGAGCATGCCGGGATCCCTCCGGTGGACCCCCGCCGCCGCACCTGCGTCGCCGGACGGGAGGCTGCAGTGAGCCGGATGCGCCCGACGATCCAGATCACGTCGACCGAGTGCGGGCTGTGCTGCGCCTCGATGATCCTCGCCCACCACCGCAGCAAGGAGTCGCTCGTCTCCCTGCGCAAGGACTTCGACGTCGGTCGGGACGGGCTGTCCGTCCGGGACATCCGCGCCGTCCTCGAGTCGCGGGGCTTCGCGGTGAAGACCTTCCGGGCGAACCTCGGTGGGCTGCGCGACGTGCACCTGCCCGTCATCGCGTACTGGCGCAACAGCCACTTCGTGGTCGTCGAACGGATCTCCCGAGACACGATCACGGTGCTCGACCCCGCCCGGGGACGCGTGGTCCTCTCCGCGGACGAGTTCGAGGCCGACTTCGCCGGGATCATCATCCTCGCGACGCCCACGGCCGCCTTCGAGCCCGACCTCCGTCGCGAGCCCTGGATCTGGCGCGAGTTCCTCGCACACATGAAGGACGCGAAGGCGGCGCTCGTCGGGGTGGCGCTCCTGTCACTCGTCATCTACGGGGTGAGCCTCGCGGTGCCGATGGTCACCCAGCGACTCGTCGACAGTTTCGTCGCCGACGGGGACGTGGGGCTCGCGGGGCTCACGAAGACCCTCGCGGTCGTGGCCGCCATCGCGTTCTTCGGCATCATGCAGGCGCAGGTCGTCTACGTCACCCGGCTCACGGTCGTGTTCGGCCGGACGCTCATGGGCAACACGTTCAAGCACCTGCTCACGCTGCCCTACAAGTACTTCGGTACCCGCAGCCCCGGAGAGCTCATCTACCGTCTCAACAGCATCGGGTCGCTCCGGGACCTGCTCGCCAGCCAGGTGGTCGCCGGCGTGCTCGACGCCGGCATGATCGTCGTCGTCTTCCTCTACATGGCCTCGAAGTCGGTGCAGCTCGCGCTCGTCGCACTCGGCTTCTTCGTGCTCATCTCGGCCGTCCTCTTCGTCACGCGCAAGCGGATACTCAACGCGCTCAACGCCGAGATGACCGAGTTCAGCAAGACCCAGGGTCTGCAGATCGAGGCCGTCTCCTCGATCGCGTCGCTGCGCGTCGCCGGCGTCGAGGACGAGTTCTTCCAGGACTGGTCGACGACGTACGAGCGCGGGCTCGCACGGATGCGTGAACGCTCCGTCCTCCAGGGCTGGGTCGACTCGTTCGTCGGGGTGGCGCGGACGGGCGCGCCGCTCGTCATCCTGCTCCTCGGCCTCATGATGGCCGCCTCCGGGACCCTGAGCCTCGGGGAGGCCGTCGCGTTCCAGGCGTTGTCGACGAGCTTCTTCGCGCTCTCCACGTCGATCTTCGCGGCGTTCTCCCAGTACCTCATCGCCACCTCGTACCTCGAACGTCTCGTCGACATCACGCGCGCGGACCCCGAGGTCTGGCCCGAGGACGGGTTCGCGGGCGAGGTCCAGGGCCGCATCGAGGTCCGCGACCTGCGGTTCCGCTTCACGGACAACAGCGCGGACGTCCTGCAGGGGATCTCCTTCGACGCCGACCCGGGGCAGAAGATCGCCATCGTCGGCACGTCGGGCTCCGGGAAGACGACCCTCGGTCAGGTCCTGTCCGGTCTCCAGCGCCCGACGGCCGGGTCCGTCACCTACGACGGCCGCCCGATCACGGCGTTCGACCGCCGGGCGTTCTACTCGATGATCGGCGTCGTGCCGCAGGAGATCGACCTGCAGAACAAGTCGATCAGCGACAACATCACCATGGGCGTCGCGGAGCACGACCCGGCGCGCGTGGTCCAGGCCGCCGAGGCCGCCCAGATCCACGACGAGATCCTCCAGATGCCGATGGGTTACGAGACCAGGATCAGCGAGATGGGCGCCAACATCTCGGGCGGGCAGCGCCAGCGGATCGCCCTGGCCCGCGCGATCTACAAGAACCCCAAGATCCTCCTGCTCGACGAGGCGACGAGCTCCCTCGACGTCCTCAACGAGACGAGGATCGCGGAGCACCTCAAGAGGGTCGAGTGCACCCGGATCGTCATCGCCCACCGGATGTCCACCATCGTCGACGCGGACCGGATCCTCGTCATGCAGGCGGGCCGGATCATCCAGTCGGGCACGCACGAGGAGCTCTTCGCCACCGAGGGCCACTACCGGGACCTCTTCATGACCCAGCAGGACGCGCTGGAGCTCGTGGGGCTCGGACCGGTGGCCCAGACCTTCCTGGGCGTCGTCGATCGCGCGACGCCCGGGACCGACGACAACGAGAGGATCGGGGCCGCACGATGACCCACGACCACGCACCCGACCCGCGGCACGTACCGATCGTCGCCGACGGGCTCGCGAAGTCCTTCGGGCCGCACGACGCGGTCCGCGGGGTGACCTTCAGCGTCCGACGAGGACGGATCACCGGGTTCCTCGGACCGAACGGCGCCGGCAAGACGACGACGCTGCGGATGATCCTCGGCCTGTGCCGACCGACGCGCGGGACCGCGCTCGTCGACGGTGTCCCGTACGCGGACCTCACGATGCCGAGCACCGTCGTCGGAGCAGCCCTCGAGAGCAACGCCTTCACACCGGGGCAGTCGGGATACGACCACCTGTGGTGCTACGCACCCGCCGCCGGCGCGTCGGCGTCGCGCATCGACGAGCTGCTCGCCCTCGTCGGCCTGACCGACGCCGCGCGCCGGCCGGTGAACGCCTACTCCCTCGGCATGAAGCAGCGACTCGCGCTCGCGACCGCGCTGCTCGGAGACCCCGAGATCCTCGTGCTCGACGAGCCGGCCAACGGTCTCGACCCGCAGGGGATCGTGTGGCTCCGGCAGTTCCTCCGGTCCTTCGCCGACGCCGGCGGGACCGTGCTCCTCTCGAGCCACATGCTGGCCGAGGTCGAGCAGATGGTCGACGACATCGTGCTCGTCGACCACGGTCTCGTCGTCTACGACGGACCGGTCGGCGGACTCGTCACCTCGGGCGACGCGTGCGTCGTGCGCGGACCCGGGATCGAGGTGCTCGCCCGTGTCCTCGACGAGGAGCGGCTGGACGTCGTCCGCACCGTCGCGGACGGCCTGCGCGTGCGGGCGTCGGCCAACACCGTGACCTCGCTCGCCCTGGCCCACGGGCTCGACCTCGGTCAGCTCCAGATCTCGAGTCCCAGCCTCGAGACGGCGTTCCTCGATCTCACCCACCAGGTCGACGGAGAGGTAGGAGTCCGATGACGATGACGGTCCAGCTCGTCTCCGAGTACCGCAAGCTGCGCACGTCGCGCCTCTGGTGGCTCGTCCTGTCCGCGATGGTCGCCGTGGTCGCGGCCCTCACCGCCATGTTCGCGTTCGGGGCGGTGAGCGCACCAGGGACCAACGTCGACTTCACCAGCGCTGCGTCGGTCGGCGTCCTGTACAACCTCACGGCCGCCCTCGGCACCGTGTTCCCCCTCGCGCTCGGCGTCGTGTGCGTGACGCGCGAGCACCACCACCGGACGGCCACGCTCACCTTCCTCGGACAACCTCACCGGGGGACGGTGTTCTGGTCCAAGGTGACCGTGTGCGCGGGGGCTGCCGCGGTCCTCGGCACCGTGACGCTCCTCGCGTGCACGGCGATCGTCTCCGGCATCCTCACGCTCAACGACCAGGCGGCCTACCTGTCGTCCCCCGACGTGGTGCGACGGCTCGTGGGCGCGTGGGTCGTCGTCGTGCTCTGGGCGGTCATCGGCGTGGGCCTCGGAGCCGTCGTGAAGAACCAGGTGATCGCGATCGCGGGCATCCTCGTGTTCACCCAGCTCGTCGAACCGGTCCTCAAGGTCGCCAGCACGTACAGCCCGTTCCCCGGCGTGAGCGCGTTCCTGCCCGGGGGTGCGAGCGACGCCCTGGCCGGCGGGACGGTCATCACCATGGCGATGGAGCTCCCTGCCGGCGGCCAGCTCCAGGGCGCCCTCGTTCTCGGGGCGTATGCCGTGATCCTGCTAGTTTGGGGGGATCGGTCCACGCGACGCCGCGACGTCCTCTGACCGATCCCCTTCCCGCACGCGGCACCGTGCCGTGCTGCCACGCTCCACGCACCACCCGAGAGGAACCTCATGACGAATCGTCCGTTCGGCAAGTCTCCCGCAGTGATCATCTCCATGCTCGTCGGCACGCTCATCGGCTTCCTCGCCGGGATCGGGCGCGACGGCCAGCCGACGCTCACCCTCGTCGGGCTGGTCGTCGGGCTCGCGATCGGGACGCTCGTGCACTCGCGCACACGCGCCTGACCCGATCGCCGCAGCGCAGCCGCAGATCGGTAGGCTGACGGCATGGCAACCGCACTCATCACCGGCGCCAGCGCCGGTCTCGGACTCGAATTCGCCTGGCAGCTCGCGACGGCACGCCACGACCTCGTGCTCGTCGCGCGCGACGAGGAACGGCTGCAGAGCGTCGCCCGCCAGCTGCGCGCCGCCGCCGGGGTCACCGTCGAGGTCCTGCCCGCCGACCTGGCCGACCGGGAGCAGACGGAGCGCGTCGCCGAGCGCCTGCGCGCCACCGAGAACCCGGTGAGCCTCCTCGTGAACAACGCCGGCTACGCCGTCCACGAGGCGTTCACGACCGGGGACATCGCCAAGCAGGAGACGTCGCTCGACGTCCTCGTGCGAGCCGTCATGGTGCTCAGCCGCGCCGCCCTGGAGCAGATGCTCCCGCGCGAGCGCGGGGCGATCCTCAACGTCTCCTCCGTCGCGGCGCTCACGGCCTCGGGCACGTACTCCGCGCACAAGGCCTGGGTCCGCGCCTTCACGGAGGGTCTCGCCGTCGAGCTCAAGGGCACCGGAGTCACCGCGACCGCACTGTGCCCCGGGTTCGTCCACACCGAGTTCCACGACCGGGCCGGCATCGACTACTCCGGGTTCCCCGAGATCGCCTGGCTCAACGCTGCGGACGTCGTGACCGCAGCGCTCGCCGACGTGCGCCGGGGCGTCGTCATCTCGACCCCGAGCCTGCGCTACCGCGCCGCGTCCGGACTGCTCCGGGTCCTCCCGCGCTCCGCCGTGCGGGCGCTCCAGGCGTCCGGGGGAGCGGGCGGGACAGCCCGGCCGGCGTAGCGCCCGCTAGCCTGGGGGCGTGACCGAGACACCTGGCGCCGACGCCCCCTCCTTCCTCTCCCCGACCCCGCGCGAGCAGCTCCGCGACCTCATCGCGGAGCTCGCCGTCGTCCACGGGAAGGTGACGCTGTCCTCCGGCCGCGAGGCCGACTACTACGTGGACCTCCGACGCGTCACCCTCCACCACCGGGCGGCACCGCTCATCGGGCACCTCCTCCTCGACGCCCTCGAGGAGGCCGGCCTCGGCACCGCCGAGATCGACGCCGTCGGCGGCCTCACGCTCGGAGCCGACCCCATCGCGACCGCGCTCCTGCACGCCGCAGCGTCCCGCGGGCAGGACCTCGACGCGTTCGTCGTGCGCAAGGCTGCCAAGGCCCACGGCATGCAGCGGCAGATCGAAGGCCCGGACATCGCCGGGCGCCGCGTCGTCGTCGTCGAGGACACCACGACGACGGGCGGGTCCCCGATCGCGGCCATCGAGGCAGCACGTGCCGCGGGCGCAGAGGTCGTGGGCGTCGCGACCATCGTCGACCGGGCGACCGGTGCGCGCGAGAAGATCGAGGCGCACGGGGTGCCGTACCTCTCCCTGTTCGGGCTCGCGGACCTCGGGCTCGCCTGACATGACCCCCGTCGTCGTGGCCGCCGGTGACCTCACCGGCGGTTCTGTCGGTCTCTTCTACGCCGGGATGGCCGTGCTCGCGGTCGCACTCGTCGTCGGAGGGATCTACGCCGAGCGCCGCCGCCAGGCCGCGCTGCGGGCCTGGGCCACCGCGACCGGGTGGACCTACCACGGCAGCGACGCCACGCTCGTGAACCGGTGGCGAGGGACCCCCTTCGGTACAGGGAGCGCCCGGCGCGCGACCGAGGTGCTCAGCGGACCCGTCGGCGGCCGCCACGCCGTCTCGTTCAAGTACCAGTTCACCACCGGCAGCGGCAAGAACCGGACCCGGCACACCCGTCACGTCGTCGCCGTCTTCCTGCCCCGGCTCCTGCCCGTCCTCGAGCTCACCCCGGACGGCATCGCCGCGAAGATCGTCAAGGCCTTCGGAGGCCAGGACATCCGCTTCGAGTCCGAGGCGTTCAACCGCGCCTGGCGTGTGACGTCCGACGACCCGCGGTTCGCGTACGACGTGGTGAACCCGCGCACGATGGAACGACTCATGCTCCCGGACGTCGCCGACACGTCCATCCGTTTTGCCGGCGACGCGGTCCTCACCTGGTCCACCGGGCGACCCAGGGTCGAGGCCATCATCCCGAGGGCGACCGTCCTCGACGGACTCGTCGACGCGATCCCCGCCTACGTCTGGGAGGACCGCGGCTACTATGCCGGTGGACACTAGGTCCCGTCCGGTCCCAGGTCGGCGCGCCTCGACCTCGACCGGTCCTCACCGAAGGAGCTCGTAGATGGACATCGGCCTGATCGGCATCGTCGTGGTCGCCCTCGTCGTCATCGTGCTCGTCTGGGCGGTCGCGACCTACAACGGCTTCGTCCGCCTGCGGAACCTCGTGCAGGAGGCGTGGCGCCAGATCGACGTCGAGCTGCACCGACGCCACGACCTCATCCCGAACCTCATCGAGACGGTCAAGGGCTACGCCGCGCACGAGCGCGGTGTCTTCGAGGCCGTGACCCAGGCGCGCACCGCCGCGATCCAGCCCGGCTCCAGCCCCGCGCAGCAGGCCGCCCAGGAGAACGACCTCACGCGGGCGCTCGGCCGGCTCTTCGCCGTCGCCGAGGCGTACCCGCAGCTGCGTGCGGTGGAGAGCTTCGCGCAGCTCCAGCAGGAGCTGACCAACACCGAGGACCGCATCGCCGCGGGGCGCCGCTTCTACAACGCGAACGTCCGCGAGCTGAACACCAAGGTCGAGAGCTTCCCGTCGAACGTCGTCGCGCGCATCTTCCACTTCACGCGCGCGGAGTACTTCGAGGTCGTCGACCCGGCGGTCCGTACGACGCCGGTCGTCGACCTCGGCCAGAAGGACACCCGTCCCTGACGACGTGTGCTCAGGATCCCTCCGACCTAGGCTGGATCGCATGGCGGACGACCCACCTCGACCTCCCAGGCTGTCCGAGCAGGACTCGTCGGACACGCCGGACGCACTGCCGCCCGGCGAGCTGGAGATCCGCGCGTCCGGCAGCCGGCTCCGCACCTCTCTTCCCGGCACCTCGATCGCCGTCGTCATCTGCGTCGTCGTCCTGTCCCTCAGCCACGGCGTCGCGGGCATGCTCATCGGGCTCGTGACGGCCCTCCTCGCGCTCGGCGGCACCCTCGTGCACATCACGCGCGCGCGTGTCCGCACAGGCGGCAGCACCGTCACGCACCGGACGTTCCTGGGCTCGACGTCCTTCGCGCGGGCCGACATCGGGGAGGTCGTCCTCGCGCCGTACCGGTCGACACTGACCGACCGGTCCGTCGCGGTCAACCTCGTCGCGCTCGACCAGCAGGGCGAGCGCCTCCTGCGGCTCGGCAGCGCGAGCTGGCAACCAGCCGACCTCGAGCGGCTGGCGCACGCCCTGGGCCCGACGCCCGTCGTGCACACCGACGTCGTCGGCGCCCGCGCGCTCGCCGAGCGTCATCCCGGTTCCGTGTCCTGGGCCGAGCGCCACCCCGTCCTCTTCGGCGCCGTCCTCGCGGTCCCGCTCATCGTCATCATCAGGGTGCTCTTGACCACCGCGGCGTCGTGACGGCCGAGGTCGGTGCCCGACCCCGGCCAGCCCCTCGCGCCTGCTCCCGGCGATGGGCACTAGTCCCCATCGCCAGGAATTTCACCCGCCCCTACGCTCCGTCCTATGACGACGAGTGCAGAGATCACACGACGGCCCGCTGCACCGAGCTCGGCCGGCTCCCGTTACCTCGCTCGCGACGCAGGCACCCCGACTCCGTCGCAGGCCGCCCAGTACTTCCAGTCGGTCCGCTCGGTCCGCCCCGACGCCTCTGAACGCGCGGGCCACGACCGCTATGCGATCGCTGCCGGACGCGCCTGGGCGCGGTTCTCGGTCCAGGCGGCCGTCGCCTTCGCGATGGGCGTCCTGTGCGTGGGCACCGTCGCCGCGGTGGCGCTCGGCTCCTGACCTGCGGCGATCCGCGGCCTCCTCCGCCTCGTCGCGGGGGACTGCTCCCCATGGCGCGCCCCGAGAGCCGGGCCTACGCTCCAGCGCATGACCTATGGCGTGGACCCCAGCTCCGGTATCGACCTCAGCAAGCAGCAGCCCCAGCCCGGTACCCAGGCGTACGGAGCTCCCGGCCCCCAGGCGTACGGCCAGCAGCCCCCACCGCCGCCGGGTCCGACGAACCTTGCGGGCGACGTCGAGGTCCGGCCCTCGAAGGACCAGTACCGCAGCTTCCTTGCGAAGACCCCGATCGCGTTCATCGTCGTCATCGTCATCGTCTATCTCCGCGAAGGTCTCGTCGGCATGCTCATCGGGCTCGTCGTCGGTGTCCTCGCCCTCGGCGGGGTGCTCCTCTACATCGCACGCGCCCGGGTACGCATGGACGCCCTCTCGGTGACGCGTCGAGGCTTCGTGGGGACGACGTCCTTTGCTCGCGCGGACCTCGGGCAGGTCATCCTCGCGCCGTACCAGGCGAGCACGGCGGACTCCCGCGTCTCCCTCACGCTCATCGCGCTCGACCGCCAGGGCAAGCGCGTCCTGCGTCTGGGCAGCGCCATCTGGCGTCCGGTCGACCTCGAACGGCTCGCCCACACCATGGGACCGGCTCCAGTCGTCTACTCCGACGTGCTCAACCCCAAGGCGCTCACCGAGCGCCACCCGGGTTCCGTGTCCTGGGCCGAGCGCCACCCCTGGATCGTCGGTATCGTCGCGACGGTCGTCATCATCGTCGTCATCGTGGTCGTCATCGTGGCGATGGAATCCTGACGCACGTGGACGACCTGGGCGGCGATCGACGTCGATCGCCGCTCTCGACCTCCGGGGAGGTCGAGATCCGGCCCGCTGTGCAGCAGATGCGGGCGTTCCTCGCCGGGATGCCGCTCGTACTGATCGTCGGTGCCGTGGTGCTCTACCTGCGCTACGGGATCGAAGCGCTGCTCCCCGGGGCGGTTCTCAGCGCTGCGCTGCTGGGGATCCTCAGGCTCTACCTGGCGCGCTCACGCATCCGCATGGACCATCTGACGTTCTCGCGCAGGGGCATGGTGACGACACGCAGCTTCGCTCGGGCGGATGCGCGCGACGTGGTGCTCGCGCCCTACCAGGCCTCTGCCCGTGACACCCGCGTGGTGCTCACGCTGTTCGTCCGTGACCAGGCCGGGCGGCGGATCCTGCGTCTCACGAGCGCGGTCTGGAGCCCGGCGGACCTCGAGATGCTCGCTCACGCGATCGGTCCGCGCCCGACCGTGTGCACGGAGCTCCTCACGCCGGCGATGCACGAGAAGCTCCATCCAGGCTCGACGTCGGTGGGGGACCGTCACCCCGGGCGCGTGCGGGCAGCGATCACTCTCGCGATGCTCGTGACTCTCGGCGCGGTGCTCTACTCGCTCTCGACCTGAGCGCGCCCCACCGGATCCGTGTCCGCGTGGCCGCCTGCACCGGGACGGCGGCAGACCGCTGCCTGCTGCGAGGATCAGATGCGTTCGACGAGGTCTGCGATCGAGTTGACGACGGTGCTCGGGCGGAACGGGAAGCTGTCCACGTCCTTGACCTTCGTCGAGCCGGTGAGCACGAGGAAGGTGTGGAGCCCGGCTTCGATGCCCGCGACGATGTCGGTGTCCATGCGGTCGCCGACCATCGCCGTCGACTCGGAGTGGGCGTCGATGCGGTTGAGAGCGGACCGGAACATCATCGGGTTGGGCTTGCCGACGAAGTAGGGCTCACGGTTGGTCGCGCGGGTGATCATCGCGGCGACGGCACCGGTCGCCGGGAGGGGGCCTTCGGCGCTGGGGCCGGTGGGGTCCGGGTTGGTGCAGATGAACTTGGCGCCGCCGAGGATGAGCCGGACGGCCTTGGTGATCGCCTCGAAGGAGTACGTGCGTGTCTCGCCGAGGACCACGTAGTCGGGGTCGGACTCGGTGAGCGTGTAGCCGGCCTGGTAGAGCGCGGTGGTGAGCCCGGCCTCGCCGATGGCGTACGCGCTGCCCCCGGGGATCTGGTCGGAGAGGAACTGGGCCGTCGCGAGAGCGGACGTCCAGATGGACTCCTCGGGCACGTCGATCCCGGATGCGGCGAGGCGCGCGCGGAGGTCGCGAGCCGTGAAGATCGAGTTGTTCGTGAGGATGAGGAACGGGCGGCCCTTGTCGCGCAGCGTCGTGATGAACTCCGACGCGCCGGGGATCGCGTTGCCCTCGTGGACGAGGACACCGTCCATGTCGGTGAGCCAGGACTCGATGACGCGGGTCATCGCTTCGCCTCGTCGCCGGCGGTGGGGACGTCGGCCGTCGCGGACTGTGCCGCGGCCTTCTCCTTGCGGTTCCCGAGCCATCCGCGCGTGACCTCGAGGATGACCGGGAGGACGGAGATGAAGACGATGAGCACGAGGACCGTCTCGATGTTCTCGTGGATGAAGTCGATCTGGCCGAGGTAGTACCCGAGGAGGGTGACGCCGACGCCCCACAGGAGCGCCCCGATGACGTTGTAGCTGACGAAGTGCCTGTACGGCATCTTGCCGACACCGGCGGCGACGGGGGCGTAGGTGCGCACGAAGGGCACGAACCGCGCGAGGATGATGCTGCGTCCGCCGTACTTGGCGAAGAACGCGTTGGTCTGGGTGATGTACTGCTGCTTGAAGAACCGTGAGTCGGGCTTGTTGAAGATCCTGGGTCCGGCCTTGTGGCCGATGTAGTAGGCGACCTGGTCGCCGGCGAACGCCGCGACGAAGAGCAGCAGGCAGAGCAGCCAGATGGGGAAGTCCAGCTGTGACTGGGCGACGAGCATCCCCGCGGTGAACAGCAGCGAGTCCCCGGGCAGGAACGGGAAGAGCAGTCCGGTCTCGATGAAGACGACGAGGACGATCCCGATGAGGGCGTACGTGCCGAACGACTCGATGAGGTTGTCGGCGTTGAGCCAGCTGGGCCCGAGGGCCACGACCTGGTCGCTCGCGCTCGCGAGGATGTCCACAGTAGTCACCCGTCCAGGGTACGGGGTGGGGCGGGGTCGGTTGTCGAGGGACGGGGACCGAGATGTGAACGTTCTGGCCCGAAGTGGGCCAGAGGTGCTGTGCGGATCGTCATGATCTGTGGCATGTTGGGCGGAATGCGCTTACCGAGACGAAGGAGTCTTGCACCATGAGCATCTCGACACCCCACGCCGCCCGGCGTCGATCCACCCGAGCGATGGCCGCACTGTCCGTCGCTGCACTCTGCCTCACGTCCTTCACGCTCTCCGTCACGCTCGCCGCCCCCTCGGGCGCGCACGTCGCCGCGGGCGGCGGGCACGGTGGCGGCAACGGCGGTGGCGGGCACGGCAACGGTGGTGGCGGCCACGGCGGCGGTGGCGGCGGCCACGGCACGGATCTCGGCCGGCAGGTCCTGGCCGCGGACGACGGCTGGGCCTCGGCGGGCTCGGGGACCACCGGGGGGAGCGCGGCCGACGCCGCCCACGTGTTCCGCGTCTCGACGTGGCCCGAGCTCCAGGCCGCCCTCGGCGGCGCGGGGGCGCGCGGTGACACGACCCCGCGCATCGTCTACGTCGAGGGCGCTCTCCACGCGGGCGACACCGCAGACGGTGCTCGACTCACGTGCGCGGACTACGAGGCGCGGTCCGGGTTCGCGATGGCCGACTACATCGCGGCGTTCGACCCGGCCGTCTGGGGCGCGGCCGACCCGTCGGGCCCGCTCGAGGACGCTCGCGTGGCAGCGGCTGCCGTCCAGGCGGCGCAGACCCAGCAGCACATCGGCTCGAACGTGACGATTATCGGGGTCGGCAAGGACGCGAGCATCACCGGCGCGAACCTGCGCATCCGCGACTCCCACAACGTCATCGTCCGCAACCTCCGCGTCTCCGACGCGTACGACTGCTTCCCCGCGTGGGACCCGGGCGACACGAACGCGGGCAACTGGAACTCGGCGTACGACAACATCTCGGTGTGGACGTCGACGAACGTCTGGGTCGACCACACCACCCTGGACGACGGCGACAACCCGCCCTCGTCTCTGCCCACGGTCTACGGGCGCCCCTTCGAGGTGCACGACGGCCTGCTCGACATCACCCACGGTTCCGACCTCGTGACCGTCTCCTACAACCGCTTCGACGACCATGACAAGACGATGCTCATCGGCTCGTCGGACTCCCGCGTCCAGGACCGTGGCCTGCACCGTGTCACGATCCACCACAACCGGTGGACCGACGTCGGGCAGCGCGCACCGCGCGTCCGGTACGGGCAGGTGCACGTCTACAACAACCACTACGTCCAGACGACACCGGGGCTGTTCCAGTACTACTGGGGTGTCGGGGTGGAGTCGGCGATCGTCGCGCAGAACAACGCCTTCACGCTCGCGCGTGGCGTGACCGCCGACCGGATCATCGCGCCGTGGAAGGGCACGGCGATCACGGAGACGGGGAGCGTCGTCAACAGGCGACCGACGAACGTCCTCGCCACGTTCAACGCCGTGAACGAGCCCGACCTCGGGGCGGACGCCGGCTGGACGCCGACGCACGCGAACCGGGTCGAGCCGACGTGGTCCGTCGCGAGGACCGTCGACAAGGAGGCGGGCGCCGGGCGCATCGGCAAGCGCTGACCTGGCGCGGGCGCGAGGGAACGCTCCCGGTTGAGAGACTGGGGTCATGACCTTCCCGCCCGCGGCCACCGTCACCGACGACCACGAGCCGAGGGCGACCGCCTCGGACCACCCGGCTCCCGGGACACCCGAGGCGGTCGGTGTCGGCCCCTGGCCCGGTGGCCCGGACGCGTGGCCCCGCACCGACGACGGCACGCTCGACCCGGCCTTCGACCCCGAGCTGCTCGCGGGCGGTGACCGCCGCAACGTCGTCGACGCCTACAGGTACCTGACGATGGAGGCGATCGTCGCCGACCTCGACCGACGGCGGCACCCGCTCCACGTGGCGATCGAGAACTGGGGGCACGACCTCAACATCGGTTCCGTGGTGCGGACGGCCAACGCGTTCGCCGCGCAGGAGATCCACATCGTCGGCCGGCGCCGGTGGAACCGTCGCGGCGCGATGGTCACCGACCGCTACCAGCACGTGCGCCACCACCCGGACGTCGCCGCGTTCCTCGCGTGGGCGGGGGACGCCGGCATGCCCGTGATCGGCATCGACAACGTCCCGGGCTCGATCCCCATCGAGGGCTACGCGTTCCCGCGCGAGTGCGCCCTGCTCTTCGGCCAGGAGAGCACAGGTCTCACCGACGAGGCCCGTGCCGCGAGCCGCGACATCCTCCACATCACCCAGTTCGGGTCCACGCGCTCGATCAACGCCGGTGCGGCCGCCGCGATCGCCATGCACGCGTGGGTGCAGCAGCACGCGACGATCGCCTGATCCCCCCCCGTTGGTCGCGGGCGGTGCGTCAGGACTGCGGCGTCTGCACGACGTCCCAGCGGTGGCAGCTCGCGTCGAGACTGAGGACGCTCGCCCTGAGCATGCCGAAATCGTACCGGCCGCCGTCGCTGGATCAGCCGGCCGGCAGGAGATCCTCAGGAAGGTGGCAGCCCGTCCTGATCGTCAGACCGGTGTTCGTGCCCGTCCCATAGGTGAACCGCGCGCCGTAGGGGTCCGCGCCGGTGATCTCCGCGCCGTCGCGCGGACGGTCCGGCACCTCCCCCACGGTGAAGCCGTACTCCGTCGCGACCTCGGAGACGATCTCCTGCGACCGTCGCCAGTCGGCGCGGTCGTAGGTGCCGGCGAACCCGTAGAGGACGAGGGAGACGATCTGGGCACCCCCGTCAGCGTCGCTACAGGCCGACGCGAGACTACCCTCGGGATAGCTCGCGCTCGGCTCCCACTCTCTGGCACCGAGCTCCGTGTCCAGCCGGTCGGTGATCTCCTGGCGCATCTGCTCGTAGCGCGCGACGGCAGCCTCCTTCGAGGGGCGTTCAGCGAGCATGGCCATCGTCTCCGTGGATGTGGGTGGCACGAGCTGGACGAGGAAGGCGCCCACGAGGACGGCGACGCCGAGGGCGGGCAGCGCCCACAGAAGGAACCATGAGCGCGGCCGCCGGACCCCACACCGGGTCACGGCGCCACGATCAACCGGTCGGTGTTGCCCACCATGACCGCAGCCAGGTTGTGCAGGCTCGTGCTCTCGTCCGTCAGGTAGTCGCTGTGGAACGTCGACTGCGAGAAGTCCTGGCCATCGAGCACCACGGCGCCCGAGCCCAGCCCGGTGACGTCGTCCGTGCTGCTCGGATCAGCGCCGAAGCCGCCGAAGTCCGCGACACCGTCCCACCGTGCTTCCACGCGATAGACCTCTCCGAACACATCGAGCCGGGACCGGTCGTCCACGCCCATGCCGGGCGACCCGAAGACCACCGCGTCGTAGGAGTGGTCGAGCGCGGTGAGGTACGGGTCGGTGTCCCGAACCCAGGCTCCGCCCTGGCCACCGAAGTATAGGGCCGGGCGATCCCGGCTCCCGGGTGCCCCGGCCCCGTGACCGCAGGTCGAACGGCCCACGCACACCGCCTGGGTTCCGTGACAAACTTGATCTGAAAGTCCCACTGACGTCCCTCTCTCACAGGAGTTTTTCGATGGCGATCGCAACCCCCGAGGTCTACAACGAGATGATCGACCGCGCGCGAGCAGGCAAGTTTGCCTACCCCGCCGTGAACATCACGTCGTCCTCGACCATCACCGCTGCCCTCCAGGGCTTCGCTGAGGCCGAGAGCGACGGCATCATCCAGGTGTCCGTCGGTGGCGCCGAGTACGCGTCCGGCTCGACGGTCAAGGACCGCGTCGCCGGTTCGCTCGCCCTCGCCGCGTACGCGCACGAGGTCGCCAAGGGCTACGGCATCACCGTCGCCATCCACACGGACCACTGCGCCAAGCAGAACCTCGACTCCTGGGTCCGCCCGCTGCTCGCCCTCGAGGCCGAGCAGGTCAAGGCCGGCAAGCTCCCCACGTTCCAGTCGCACATGTGGGACGGCTCGACCGTGCCGCTCGAGGAGAACCTCATCATCGCCGAGGAGCTCCTCGAGCTCTCCGTCGCAGCGCGCACCATCCTCGAGATCGAGGTGGGCGTCGTCGGTGGCGAGGAGGACGGCCACGAGGCCGAGATCAACGAGAAGCTCTACACGACCGTCGAGGACGGCCTCGCGACCGTCCGTGCGCTCGGCACCGGCGAGAAGGGCCGCTACCTCACCGCCCTGACGTTCGGCAACGTGCACGGCGTCTACAAGCCCGGCGCCGTCAAGCTGCGCCCGGCCCTCCTCAAGGAGATCCAGGAGGGTGTCGGCTCGGTCCTCGGCAAGGAGAACCCGTTCGACCTCGTCTTCCACGGCGGCTCCGGCTCCACGGCCGAGGAGATCTCCGAGGCTGTCGACAACGGCGTCATCAAGATGAACATCGACACCGACACGCAGTACGCGTACACGCGTCCGGTCGTCGGCCACATGTTCTCGAACTACGACGGCGTCCTCAAGGTCGACGGCGAGGTCGGAAACAAGAAGGCGTACGACCCCCGCGCCTGGGGCAAGGCTGCTGAGGCCGGCATGGCTCAGCGCATCGTCGAGGCCGCACAGCAGCTGCGTTCCGCCGGTCACTCGATCGGCTGATCCACAGCCCGTCGCCTACGCGACGGGTGCACGACGGGTGCGCTGCGGGAGCGCCCTGCTCGTGAGGAGGGGCGTCAGCCGATGTCCGGCGTGGCCGCCGAACCGGTGCGCGCCGGCGCGAAGTTCGCCTCGAGCGAGCTGGGCGGATCGGTCGAGTCGCCCACGGTGTCGTCGTCGATCTCGAGGAGGTCGCCGATGGACGTGACCTCGAGGAGGAACCGCACGGTCGGCGGGGTGCGGAGCATCCGCACCGGCGTCGCGCTGATCGCGGTGAGCCGTGCGAGGAACGCCACGCCGGTGGAGTCCATGAACGTCACGTGGTGCGCGTCGATCTCGACGGGGAGGCCAGCCTCCTGGACGTCGAGCGTGGCCTGGTGGAGGTCCGCGACGATGTCAGCGTCGACCTCGCCGGACAGGAGGATGCGTGAGTGGGTGTTGCCCACGATGACGTGGACGGCCCCAGGTTCGCTGGCCCCGAGGCTCGACAGGGGGTTCTCCACGCGTGCCGACTCGCCTGATGACTCAGGAGGCCCACCAGAGGTAGGGGTGTTAGCGTCGCCCACGAAAGCTCCCTTCGACAGATGACCATTGTGTCGTGGTGTGGGGGGTGTTGACTAGTACGCCCTCGACCGCGAAGAGCTATCACCGGTGCGATGGCTCTCTGAGAGAGTAGTACGCCCGGAAGTTCCACTACGAACTGGAGGATGTGCGTGAGTTCCACGACGCCCGGCGTGGGGCGCGGGCAGGGGAGGTCCGCATCGGTCGCGGACGTCTCGCTCCCGGGCCTTCGGGACCGCGCGCTGGAGGCGGCGGGACTCCCCGTCGTCCTGCTGGCGGTCGACGGTGGCGAACCGGTGATCGCCTGGGCCAACCCGGCGTTCTCGCGCATGACGGGCTTCGACGCCGACGCCGTCGTCGGAGAACCGCTGTCCATCCTCGACCCGCCCGGTTCCTCACCGACCGACCGGAGCGCTCTCGACGCGAGGCTCGCGCAGGAGCCGTCCGTGACGTGGCGGACGCAGGGCGTGCTCGCCGACGGGTCCGCCGTGTGGCTCGAGTACTCGATGTCGGACGTCGCCGCCGGGGAGGGAGCCGCAGACGAGCGGTTCGCGGCCGGTGGGCCGGTGACGCACCGCGTGTGCTTCGTGACCGACGTCTCGCGCCAGGTCGTCGAGCGGGAGGAGCAGGAGCGGTCGTTCGCCGTCGAGCACGACGCCCGCACGACGCTCGACCTCATCGTCCTCGTCTCCGACCTGCTGAGCGACCTCGACTACCCCTTCGTCCTGCGGGAGATCTCCGCGATCCTCGAGCGCGGCGTCGTCGGCTGGGCCGGATTCTTCCTCGAGGACGGTGGCCTCCGCTTCGCCGAGGGCATCAACGTCCATCCCCTGCCCACCCGGGGTGCGCACCGGATCGCACGCGAGGCCGGTGCCGAGACGGACGCGCTGGGTGACGCGAGCGCGCCGGGCGCCAGCACCGGTCTCACCCAGGTCGCCACGACGTTCATCGACCCCTTGCGCGACCTTCTCGACGGGCTCATCGCCGGTCCGATCAGCTTCCAGCTGCGCACCGACTATCCGGTGGGGACGATCGCGCGCTGGCTGGCGGGAGCGGTGCGTGACCGGATGGGTCTCGTGCCGTCCGGCACCGCCCGCGACGAGGCAGGGCAGGGACGCGGCGTCGGCCATGACCACGCGCACGAGCCCACGGTCGTCGTGTCCTCGGTTCCCGGACGTCGGCGCGTGCTCGGTGTCCTCGTGACGAGCCAGCCGGAACCGTCGACGGCGCCCGGTGCCACGGGCGGGACGGACCGGGCGACGATGACGCTCCTCGACCTCGTCTCCCGCAGGGTGGGCATGGCGATCGACAACGTGCGGCTCTACGCGCGGGAGCACCAGCTCGCCGAGACGCTCCAGCGCGCGATGCTCCCGGAGCAGGCCGAGATCCCGGGCCTCGACGTCTGGACGTTCTACTCCCCGACGTCGGAGCACGCGCAGGTCGGCGGTGACTGGTACGACGTCCTGCAGATCAACGACGGTGTCGCCGGGCTCGTCATCGGTGACGTCGTGGGGCACGACATCGAGGCCGCGGCGGCCATGGGCCAGCTCCGTTCGGTCGTCCGCTCGTACGCCTTCGAGCTGACGACGCCGGGGACCGTCCTCGAGCGCGTCGACCAGCTCCTCGTCGGCATGCGGATCCCGCGCTCGGCGAGCCTCGTGTACGCGACGCTGCGCCAGGCGGGGGAGTCGGGCTGGGAGCTGCAGTACTCGCGGGCGGGCCACCTCCCACCGCTCCTCGTCCGGGACGGCGAGGTCCGACAGATGAGCGGTGCAGGCGGAGCGCTCATCGGGTTCGGGTCGAGGTCGCGCGAGACGGCGGACGAGGCGCTGCAGGCGGGCGACGCGCTGATCTTCTACACCGACGGGCTCATCGAGCGCCGCGACCGCTCCTTGCGCGACGGGCTGACCGCGCTCGTCGACGCGGCCGAACGAGTGACGGCCACCGATGCGGCGGGCATCGGCGAGGAGCTCCTCGCCCGCCTGGCCGACGCGCCGGAGGACGACGTCGCCGTCGTGGTCGTGCGGGTACCGGACCCGGTGGGAGACAGCTCGGCCTCGACGATGAGCCCACGCTCGCGGCGTTGGCTGCTCCCGAGCGAGCCCGCGTCGATCGGTCGTGCCCGCCACGCCGTCCTGCGGACGTGCCAGGTCTGGGAGATCGGCGACGTCGCGAACGCCGAGCTCGTCGTGTCCGAGCTGGTCGCGAACGGTGTGCTCCACGGCTGGGGGCACATCGCCCTCCGGCTGTTCGACACGGGCGACGGCCTGCGCATCGAGGTCGAGGACTCCAACCCTGCCCCGCCCGTGACCACGGACGGGCACGCCAACCGGATGGGCGGCTACGGGATGCAGATCGTGGAGCGGCTCGCGGACTGGGGCTGGCGGCCGAGCGGCACCGGCAAGCTCGTCTGGGCGAAGGTCCGCGAGAACGGCGGCCGGCCGAGGGCGGACCGCTCCTAGGGGACAGGCCTAGGGGCTGGGGACGAGCGGGATGCCCGACGCGGGCGTGACCGGGTTGCACGCGTGGTCCGGGTCGATGCGGAAGAGCTCGAGCGCCCCGCACACCTCGAGGACGAAGAGGTCGCGGTCGTCGCACCCGCGCAGGACGGTCGCACCGCCGCGCTTGCGACCGGCGTCGGCCAGAGAGATGAGGAAGGCCGCCCCCGTCGAGTCCATGAACGTCACGCGGCACATGTCGATGACGAGGAGCTGACGGCGCAGCCCCACGACCCGGGCCGTGATCTCGGGGAACTGGTCCCGTTCGGCGAGGTCGAGATCACCTGCGATGACGAGGGTCGTCGTCGCGGGCGATGTTGCGATCTCGATCATGAGTCGACTCTAACCACGGGTCAGCGGGCGTGCACGTCTGCAGTGACCCGCCCTGGGCATCGTTGCACCACCGAGACGGTGGCCGTCGCGCCGGGCACCGCGCGTACCGGGCATGATGGGCGTATGAGCCACGATGCGAGCACCCCCTCCTCTCCGACCCCGCCGCGCCCCGCCGCGAACCTGCTCGACGGCCCGCCGCCCACGCGCCTCGGTGCGGACCACCCGGACGTCGCGGCTCGCGCCGAGGTCGAGGGCGGACGCGCTGTCGCGGACGTCGCCCGCGACTACCCGGCGTCGTCCTACGTGTGGGCGCTGCTCGCCGAGGGAGCGCTCGACCGCGGCGACGAGGTCACCGCCTACGCGTTCGCGCGCACCGGCTACCACCGCGGCCTCGACTCCCTCCGCAAGGCGGGCTGGCGCGGCCACGGTCCCATCCCGGTCGACCACCAGGCCAACCAGGGGTTCCTCCGCGCGCTCCTCGCGCTCGCCGAGGCAGCCGACCAGATCGGCGAGACCGAGGAGGCGACGCGCTGCACCACGTTCCTCCTCGACGCCGGGACGTCCCCCGACCAGGTGGCGTCGCTGCGCTGAGCAGGTGAGGTCGCTGCACTGAGGGCCGACAAACGGTAAACTCGTCGGGGACATCGGGTTCACTGCCGCCCGGAGGCCCGGAGCGCCCCGCGATGTCCTGCGGGCTGCCGCCCCAGACAGGCAGCTCGAAAGTGGGGATCCATGCCAGCCGTGGTAGTCGTCGGCGCCCAGTGGGGCGACGAAGGCAAGGGCAAGGCGACCGATCAGCTCGGCTCGCGCGTCGACTACGTCGTGAAGTTCAACGGCGGGAACAACGCGGGTCACACGGTGGTCGTCGGTGGTGAGAAGTACGCACTCCACCTCCTGCCCTCCGGGATCCTCTCCCCGGGCGTCACGCCGGTCATCGGCAACGGCGTCGTCATCGACATCGAGGTCCTCTACGAGGAGCTCGACGCGCTCATCGAGCGTGGCGTGGACGTCTCGCGTCTTCTCGTCTCCGGTTCGGCGCACGTCATCGCGCCGTACAACCGGACGATGGACAAGATCACGGAGCGCTTCCTCGGCAAGCGGAAGATCGGCACGACCGGTCGCGGCATCGGGCCCACGTACGCGGACAAGATCAACCGCACGGGCATCCGTGTGTGGGACCTGTTCGACGAGAAGATCCTGCGCGCCAAGGTCGAGGGCGCCCTCGACCAGAAGAACCACCTCCTCGTGAAGGTGTTCAACCGACGCGCCATCACGGTCGACGAGGTCGTCGAGGAGCTGCTGCAGTACACGGAGCGGTTGCGCCCGATGGTCTCGGACACGGCCCTCGTCCTCAACCAGGCGCTCGACGCCGGGAAGACCGTCCTCTTCGAGGGCGGTCAGGCGACGATGCTCGACGTCGACCACGGGACGTACCCGTTCGTCACGTCCTCGAACGCGACCGCGGGCGGGGTGTGCACCGGCTCCGGCATCGGCCCGACGCGCATCGACCGCGTCGTCGGCGTCATCAAGGCGTACACGACCCGCGTCGGTGAAGGACCGTTCCCGACCGAGCTCTTCGACGAGTCGGGCGAGTTCCTGCGCGCGACCGGCCACGAGTTCGGTGTCACCACCGGCCGCCCGCGTCGCTGCGGCTGGTACGACGCAGTCATCGCGCGGTACTCGAGCCGCATCAACGGTCTCACCGACTTCGTCCTGACGAAGCTCGACGTCCTCACCGGGATCGAGAAGATCCCGGTGTGCGTCGCGTACGACATCGACGGCGTGCGTCACGACGAGATGCCGACGGACCAGAGTGCCTTCCACCACGCGAAGCCGATCTACGAAGAGCTCGACGGCTGGACCGAGGACATCACGGGTGCACGGACGTTCGAGGAGCTCCCGGTCAATGCGCAGAAGTACGTCCTCGCGCTGGAGAAGATGTCCGGTACCCGGATGTCCTCGATCGGCGTGGGCCCGGACCGCGAGGCGACGATCCACCGCTTCGACCTCCTGGACTGAGAAGGTCCGGGCCGGCGGCCGTCCGCTGCGCCAGGCCCGGCGTCGAGTTCGGCACTCTCAGGGGAGTTCGGTGACCTGGAGTGCCGAACTCGGGCCCGGAGTGCCGAACTCGGCGGGCCGGAGCCGGCTCGGCTTCGGTGGGTGGACGGCCGCCCGGGCGGCCGGGGCCGCCGATAGACTCGCCAGCGTGAAGATCCTCGTCATCGGTTCCGGTGCCCGTGAGCACGCCATCGTCCATTCGCTCGCGCAGGAGACGGCCGACGGGGAGGGCCACGAGCTGCACGCGGCTCCTGGCAATCCCGGCATCGGCGAGCTCGCGACGCTGCACCGGGTGGACCCGCTCGACAACGTCGCGGTCCTCGAGCTCGCGACGCGCCTGGGCTCCGAGCTCGTCATCGTCGGACCGGAGGCGCCGCTCGTCGCAGGGGTCGCCAACGCGGTCCGGTCGGCGGGCATCCCCGTCTTCGGCCCGAGCGCAGACGCCGCCCGCCTCGAGGGCTCGAAGGCCTTCGCCAAGGAGGTCATGGCCGCCGCCGAGGTGCCGACCGCGATGGCCCACGTGTGCTCGACCGTCGACCAGGTCGGTGACGCGCTCGACGCGTTCGGCCCGCCGTACGTCGTCAAGGACGACGGCCTCGCCGCTGGCAAGGGTGTCGTCGTGACCGACGTCCGGATCGACGCCATCCGCCACGCGCAGGCGTGCTTCGCCAACCCCGACCGTGGCGGGGACCCCCGCGTGGTCATCGAGGAGTTCCTCGACGGCCCCGAGGTCTCCCTCTTCTGCATCAGCGACGGGACGACGGTGGTGCCGCTCGCCCCGGCGCAGGACTTCAAGCGCGCGTTCGACGGCGACGCCGGCCCCAACACCGGCGGCATGGGCGCGTACAGCCCGCTCCCGTGGGCGCCGGAGGGCCTCGTCGACGAGGTCGTGGCCCGCGTCGCCCAGCCGACGATCGACGAGATGCGCGAGCGCGGCGTCCCGTTCGTCGGCGTCCTCTACGTGGGGCTCGCGCTGACGAGCCGCGGCACGCGCGTCATCGAGTTCAACGCGCGCTTCGGCGACCCCGAGACCCAGGTGGTGCTCGCCCGGCTCGAGTCTCCGCTCTCGGCACTCCTCCTTGCGGCCGCGACCGGGACGCTCGCGAGCGTCCCACGCCTGCGCTGGCGCGACGAGGCGGCCGTGACCGTCGTCGTCGCGGCGAACGGCTACCCGGCCGACCCCGCCTACGGCGGCGCGATCACGGGCGTGCGTGAGGCCGAGTCGCTCCCGGGCGTGAGCGTCATGCAGGCGGGCACGGCACTCGACGCCGACGGTGGGCTCGTCGCCGCCGGGGGCCGCGTGCTCTCAGTCGTCGGGGTCGGTGAGGACCTCCGGGCCGCGCGGCGCGCTGCGTACGCGGGCATCGACAAGATCTCGCTGCCCGGCTCGCACCACCGCACCGACATCGCGGTGAAGGTCGCCGGTGCTTCCGACGGGGCGGGCTCGTCCGAGGGCGGAGCGGCTTCGTGAGCGAGCGCAGCGTCGGCCTCGAGACCTCCAGCCTCGACCTGCCCGGGTGGCGGCACGTCTACTCGGGCAAGGTCCGCGACCTCTACGAGCCTGACCTCTCCCACTACAGCGGGGCGCACCCGCTCGGTGACGTCGTGCTCGTCGTCGCGTCGGACCGGGTGAGCGCGTACGACCACGTGCTCAGCCCCGGGATCCCCGACAAGGGGACTGTTCTCACCCAGCTGAGCCTGTGGTGGTTCGAGCAGCTCGCCGACCTCGTCGACAACCACGTGGTGAGCACCGAGCCGTCCGCGATGCCCGGGGACGGGCTCGTGCCGGACGCCGTGCTGGGCCGCGCGATGATCTGCCGCCGGCTCGAGATGTTCCCGGTGGAGTGCGTCGCCCGCGGCTACCTCACGGGCTCCGGCCTCGTGGAGTACCGCGAGAGCCGTTCCGTCTGCGGTGTCCCGCTGCCCGACGGGCTCGTCGACGGCTCGCGCCTGCCGGAGCCGATCTTCACGCCCGCGACGAAGGCCGAGGTGGGGGAGCACGACGAGAACGTGAGCTTCGAGGTCGTCGTCGGGCAGATCGGTCTCGACGCCGCGACCCGGCTGCGCGAGCTCACCCTGGCCGTCTACGCGCGCGCCGAGGGCATCGCCCGCGAGCGCGGGGTGATCCTCGCGGACACGAAGCTCGAGTTCGGCACCGACCCGGTGACCGGGGTGATCGTCCTCGGCGACGAGGTGCTCACGCCCGACTCGTCGCGCTTCTGGGCGGTCGACAGCTGGGAGCCCGGGCGGGCGCAGCCGAGCTTCGACAAGCAGCCGATCCGTGACTGGCTCGTCTCGTCTGCGTCCGGGTGGGACCGCTCGGGGGAGGCTCTGCCGCCCGAGCTCACGGGTGAGGTCGTCGAGGCGACGCGGTCGCGGTACCTGGACGCCTACCGGCGCCTGACGGGGACCGATCTCGCCTGATCGACGGGCCTGCCCCTTGCGCTGATGGGTCGTCTGACGATATATATCGTCTATGGCAACAGCGTTCCGCATGACCAGGCAGAGCTACCTCATCCTGCTCGCGCTCGCGGGGCAGGAACGCCAGCACGGCTACGCCGTCATCAAGCTTGTCTCCGAGCTCTCCGACGGCGACGTGACCCTCGGCGCAGGCACCCTCTACGGGAACATCGACCGGCTGCTCGACGCGGGCCTCGTCGAGACGGCCGGCGAAGAGGTCGTCGGCGGGCGGCAGCGACGGTACTACCGCGCGACAGCCGACGGGGCCGACCTGGCGCTCGCCGAGACGCGCCGGCTGGCCGAGCTCGCCGCCCGCGCCGAGACGATCCTCGGTGCGCGGCCCGGCGGGACGCCGATCCCGCGACCGTGGCCGGGGGCCGCGGGACCTGCGCTGGGGAGCGTCTGATGGCCCGCCGCTCCGACCGTCGCGGCGTCATGGGTGAGCTGGGTGCCGCTGACCCGCTCGAGCGGTCCGCCCGGTTCTGGCTGCGCGCATACCCGCGACGGTGGCGCGCGGCGTTCGGCGACGACCTCGTCGGGGTCCTGTCCGAGATCTCTGCGGCAGGGACGGTGCGCGTCCCGGCTCGGGAGGCTGCGGCGATCGTGCAGGGCGGATGGGCGCTGCGCCTCCGCGAGCACCCGCCCCTGCTGCGCTGGCTCGGGTACCGGTTCTTCGAGCGTCGTCTCCCGGAGCGATACCAGCACTGGGTCGCGGACGACATCCTCGGCAGGTTCTGGTTCACGCGATACATGAGCGCTGTGAACGCGATGAGCATGGTCGGTGTGCTCGGGTACTTCTGGCTGTTCTCCAGCGTGGACCCTGCGGTCGCGGTCGACACCGTGGCGATGATGTACCCCAGCATGATCGGGATGAGTGTCCTCCTGGGCGGTGCGCTCTCCATCCCCAGACGGCGTAAGGCGTGGCAGCGGCACATCGCCCCCGAGGTTCCGTGGATGCTCCTGTCCGAGCGGGACAGGTACCGCACGGTGCGCGAAGCGCGAGGCGCCTGATGGCTCGCGAGCAGCAGGGGGCCGGATCCGCGGACGCCTCCGACCGGCTCGAGCGATCGGCCCGGCTGTGGTTGCGCGCCTATCCTCGGCGCTGGCGAGCGGCCTTCGGGGACGACCTCGTGGGTGTCCTCCGAGAGGTCGGTCCACCAGGCTCGTCGAGGGTGCCGACGCGAGAAGCCGTCGCCATCGTCCGCGCCGGCTGGGCGCTGCGCCTGCGTGAGCACCCGCCGCTGCTCCGCTGGCTCGGGTACCGGTTTCTCGACCTTCGGTTGCCGCTGCGGTATCAACACTGGGTGGTCGACGACATCCTCGGCAGGTTCTACGTCGCGCGCACGTACATCACCGGTCTCGTCGTCCTGGCCGGCGTGGCCGGGTACTTGTCCCTCACGCGGGACTGGGACGAGGTGCGGCCGATCCTCAACATGTATCTGGCGTTCCTCGTCGTGATGTCCTTCTCGTTCCTGACGCCCGCGGGGCGGCGCAGTCGTCGGACGTCCTGGCAGCGCCACGTCTCGCCGGAGGTACCGGTCAGTCTCCTGTCGCGCCGCGACCAGGCTCGTGATCGACGTCCGGGACGCACCTCGGACGAGAGCGGAACCGCCTGACATCGCCCGGCGCCCGGCGCCCGGCACACGTGCCTACCCGCTGCCCTATCCTCGGCTGCATGAGGACCTTCTCGTGGAGCCGTGGCCCGGCGAAGCCGCTCGGCGGCGTCGCCGTGCTCCTGCCCGGTGCCGGGTACACCGTGCAGGCACCGCTGCTCTCCTGGTCCGCCGCGCTGCTCGTCGAGCTGGGATGGCACGTCCAGGCCGTCGAGTGGACCATGACCGACGAGGCACGTGAGCGGCCGGTGGCGTTCGTCGAGCGCGCAGTCGAGGCGGCGTTCGCCGACGCTCCCGTGACTGATCGGCGCCTCGTCGTCGGGAAGTCTCTCGGCGCGTTCGCGCTGCCGTGGGCCGTGCGCCACGGGGTGCCGGGCATCTGGCTGACGCCGGTCCTCACCGATCCGGTCGTCGCACGCGCGCTCGACGACGCCGATGCGTCGCACCTCGCCGCAGGCGGCGACCGCGACACCGCGTGGCTCCCGGAGAGCGCCCCCTCGACTGCGGCACGGCTCGTCACCGTGCCGGGCGGCGACCACGGGCTCCTGGTCCCGGGCAGGTGGTTGGCCTCCGTCGAGGTGCAGACCGCGCTGCTCCAGCAGGTCTCGGAGCACGTGCGCACGCTCTGATCCACGCTCGGCCCGTCGAGAGGTGCCGCTCAGGGGTTCTCCCACACCTCCCGTGTGAGGAACGCGAGCTGTGCCCGCTTCGTGGGCAGGTCGATCTCCGGCCCGAGCTCGAAGCCGGTGCGGCGCATGCGGGCGATCGCGCGGACGTTGCGGACGTCGGGCTCGACGACGATCCGCTCGGCGCCCGGCTGCGTGAAGAGGAGGTCGAGGATCGTCGCCATGAGCCGCGTCGCGAAACCGGGAGTGGGTGCACCGCGACCACCGACCAGGAGGTGCGCACCGGTGTCGCCGGGTCTCACCGGGTAGCACTCGCCGACGGGGTCCTGTGCGGGGTCGTACGTCTGGAGGAGCGCGACCGGTTCGTCGTCCCGGCGCACGAGGAAGGCGTGGTGGCTGGGGAGCGAGTCGACGTAGGCGTAGAGGTCGCCCAGCTCCTCGCGGTCCAGCTCGGCGAGCCCCCAGAACTCCGTGCCTGGCGCGGTCACCCACCGGTGCAGCACGTCGAGGTCGGCTCGCGGGTCGAGGACGGTCGTCGTGATCCGGCCCAGCCCGGGGAGGGTCCGGTCTCCGACGAGCGTGCCAGGCGGACCGCCGTGAAGTCGCACGTGGTCCAGGGGCGGCGCGGCCAGCGGTGCGTCGGTGACCTCGGTCATGGCAGGTCCTCTCGGGTGAGGTGGGCCCAGTCGGTGACGACCTCGACGGTCGTCGCGGCGGCCCAGAGCGGGAGCTGGTCGGTGAAGTGCGGGCTGCGCGGGTCCCCGGACGCGCCGAACGGCACGATCCAGCGGCTGCGCTCGCGGTCGTCGAGGTCCCAGACCCACCGGGCGACCGAGCCACGCCAGGACAGGTCGCTCGTCCCGGGGCTCGACGACGTCGAGCGCACGCAGTCGGTGTCGCCGCCGAGCGGCACGGCGGTCACGGTCGGGGCGGCACAACCGGGGACGTCTGCGAGGACGTGCAGCGCGTGGAGCCGGTGCGCATCACCCCAGGACCCGTCCGTAGCCGGCCGGGCGGCGACCTCCTCGAGCGCTGCACGCACCTCGGCCGCGGCGTCGATGCCGAGCAGCGGCGAGGCGAGCAGGCGTTCGAGCGAGTGTGCGACGCGCGGTCCCACCGCGAACCACGGGTCGAGCGCGGCGTCCGTCCCGTGCGGCGCGTGGAGCGCGCGCAGCGCCGGGTGCGCGCTGATCCGCACGACGAGTGCCGAGCGGACGGCCGCGAGCTCCGCAGCCGGGACGCTGTCCGTATCCATGTGCCGGTCCCATGCGAGCAGCCGCGACCGGAGGTCCGTCGCACCGGGTGCGAGGCCGTCGGCGTCGGCGATGCGGTCGAGCAGGCCGGTGCAGGGCAGCAGCGTGTCGGCATGGATCGCCTCCATGTCCCGCACGTCGAGGCGCTCGGCGCGCCGCTCGGCGAGCAGCGACCGGACGCGCTCCGCCCGGTGCGGGGGAGCGTAGGCGCTCCCGAGGTCCCAAGACCGGTCGTGGGGTCGGTCGTTCGCGTCCACGGCGACGTCGTCGACGAGGCGCGGCGCGGGGAGCCGCAACCACGGCGCTGGGCGGGCCGCAGCCGACCAGGCGTCGTGCGGGCGGACACGCTCGGTGGGAGAGCGCTCGGGCAGGCGCCCGGCGACCACGCCGAGGACCGTCCCCGCCGTGTCGGCCACGACCACGCGGTTGACCGGGTCGACCCAGCGCGCGAGCGCGTCGGCGACGTCGGCAGCGGTGCGCGCGCGCAGGAGCGGGAGGAGCGCCGAGACGCCCGCATCCGCGTCGACGCGCACAGGGGCGCGCAGGCTCAGGGCGAGCGTCTCGCTGACGCTCGGCGGGCCCCCGTCGCCTGCCGGGTGGGTCGCTCCCGCGTCGGTGGTCGTCCCCACCCCGCCGAGGTCGGCGAGGACGGGACCGCGTGCGGTCTCGACGACCTCGATCGTCACGTCCTGGCCGCCACGGACCCGGATGTGCGCGGTCGATCGTGCTGCTGGCTCCCACCCGTCCGGCCCGAGCGCGACGAGCGCGTCGCCCTCGCGCCGCAGGCGCTCGCGGAACACCTCGACGTGATGAGCCATCGCGTTCGTCACGCCCCAGGCGGCATGACCGGTGTGACCGAAGTGCGGGATACCGGGGACACCGGGGAACGCGAGGCCCACGACGTCGAAGTCGGGGCAGGACAGCCGGATCTGCTGGTAGACACCGGGCAGCTCGAGGAGCCGGTGCGGGTCGCCCGCGAGCAGCGGCCGACCGCTCGCGGTCCGCGACCCGTGGAGCGCCCACGCGTTGCTGCCCGACGACGGCGCCCCGCCCTCGACCGACTCGGCGAAGAGCGGCACGGCCTCCTCGCCGAGGACGTTCGCCACGTGCTCGTTCCACAGCAGGTGCGGGAACGACGAGAAGAGCGCGTGCGCGACGAGCAGCACACCGATCGGCGCCCACGGCTCCCACGGCTCGTGCGGGGTCCCACCGCCGTGTTCGCCGCTGCCGTCCCCGTCGCCGCTGTCCCCGTCGCCGTGGTGCTCGTCGAGCAGGCCGATCTCCACCGGCCGCGTGCCCGCCACGACGCCCGCGAGCAGGCCGGCGTTCACGCCGTGCACGTACGCGTCGACCCACTCCCGGTCCTCGTCCGCGAGCCGGGCGTAGACCCGCTGGGCCGTGTCGTCGATCCGGGTGCGGCGCGCGAAGACGTCCCACGTGACGCCCGCCGCACCGATGCGTTCGGCGAGCCGGCCCTGCGCGCGCCAGCGGTCCACCTCGATCTGCCAGCCACGGTCGAGGGCCGTCACACGCCCCTGGGCCTCGGCGAGCTCGAGGTGGTCCGACGCCCGCAGGTGGGGGACGCCCCACGCGTCGCGGAAGAGCTCAGCGGTCACGACCACCCACCGGCGGGCGCGTGGACGCTGGGAGGGTGCTCCCTGGGAGGGCGGTCGCCGCGACGGGGTTGGCGAGCGTCCCGGCGTAGATGAGCGACGACGACTGGTCGGTGAGGTCGACCATCTGCAGGGTGTTGCGCAGCTGGAGACGGTTGAGGCAGGAGTGCGCGAACCGGGCGGCGCGCAGGTCGACGTCCGTCTCGAGGTCGGGGTGGTCCGCCCGGTGCTCGTCGACGCACCGCGCCACGAGGTCCCAGAACTCGGCCTCCGGCAGCACTCCATCGATGTCGAGGATCGCCGCGAGGTGCCGGAAGAACCCGTCGAACACGTCGGTGAAGACGGACAGCGCCTTCTCCTCGTCGTCGACCGGGTGGCAGATCCTCCGGACGTCCGCCGGCATGGGGCGCTCCGCGACCACGGCGACCTCCTCGCCGATGTCCTTCATGAACACCCCGACGGGCACGTGGTCCTCGAGGACGAGGATGAGGTTCTCCCCGTGCGGCATGAACACGAGGTCGTGCACGAGCAGGCAGTGGACGACCGGCCGCAGGTAGGCCCGCAGGTACCGGCGCACCCACTCGGCCGGGTCGAGACCGGAGGCCTCGACGAGCGCTGTGGCGTACGCGCCGCCGTCGGCGTCGCGGTGCAGGAGCGCGGCCATCGTCGCGAGGCTCTGATCGGGCTCCACGAGGGAGACCGGGCTCTCGCGCCAGAGCGCCGCGAGCATCTTGCGGTGCGCGCTGGGGCGCGCGGTGCGGTGGTAGACGTCGCCGGTGTAGCCGATCGACACCCGCTCGCGCAGGACGCGGAAACCGCAGCTGCGCAGCGTCTCGTCCTGGTCGACGAGCTCGGCGACCCAGTCGTTGATCGCCGGCGTCGGGCGCATGTACGCCGGCGACAGCCCTCGCAGGAAGCCCATGTTCTGGATCGCGAGCGCCACCTTGACGTAGTGGCGGTCCGGGCGCGACCGGTTGAGGAGCGTCCGGATGGACTGCTGCGCCTGGTACTCGTCGTCCCCCTCGCCGAGCAGCACGAGGTCGCCGCGGCCCAGGTCCGCCGCGAAGGTCACCGCGACACGGTGCTCCCACTGCCACGGGTGCACGGGCAGGTACCGGTACCCGGCCGGGTCGTGGCCGAGCGCTCGCAACGTCGCGTCGAAGCGCTCGAGCGTCGCGTCGCCGAGCTCGCCACGGTAGAACGCGTCCTCGTCGAGGCCGTCGCCGAGGGCGAGGTGGGTCGATGCGCGCCGGGCCGCGAGCCACACCACCCGGATCGGCGCACCGGCCTCGGGGGAGTAGGCGGCGTGCTCGGCGACGCCGAAGCCGATGCGCCCGTTGTTCGCGACGAAGCCGGGGTGCCCCTCCGTCATCGCCTGCTCGACCGCGGCGAGGTCCGCGTCGACGAGCTCGCGCGAGCTCGGGCCACCGTGGTGGACCTTGAACGCTGCGCTCGCGAGGGTCGAGGAGAGCTCTTCGAGGTAGACGGGCAGCAGGTCGTCGGGCACCTGGAGGTCGGGCTGGAGCTCGAGGACGAGGTCGAGGGCGTCGAGCGGTGCGGGGACGCCCTCCACCTCGCGTGCGATGCTCGGCTCCTCGATGACCCAGTGCTCGAGCGCCGTGCGGCGGGCGCGGAAGCGGTAGACGACCCGGCCGCCGTCGAGGGTGAGCCGGTACGGCGCGGCTGTGGTCGCGGGCTCGGCGTCCTCGAGCAGGACCGGCGCGAGCAGGCGCTCGTGGCTGAACTCCGCCAACGCCTTCGCGACGAGGTGGCGGTGCGCGACGGCCATCGTCTCGGGGCGCAGGTGCGGTGCCTGGGCGGGCCCCGCAGCTTCGGGCCCGGCGGGGCGGGCGGTGGTCGGGGCGCTGGTCGGGGCGCTGGACGACAGGGCGACGGGTGCCGGTGCGGTGAGAGTCATGAGTGGATCCGTCCGAGGTGGCTGGAGGCGAAGTCGTCACGCGTGCAGACGCTCAGGCGTGCACGCTTGCCGGGGAGGTCGACCTCGCGCAGGACGCGGAAGCCGACGGCGGCGTTCTTCACGGCGATGGGCTCGTTGGTCACGTCGGGCTCGACGACGACGCGCCGGGCGTCGAGCTCGTCGAAGAGGAACCGCACGACGGCCGCCATGACGGCCGAGGTCAGCCCGTGCACGCGCGGCTCGGGCGGCGCTGGCGGTGGCGAGACGAGCAGGTGCATCCCGATGTCACCGGGCTCGGCGTCGTGGATCCCGGCGAGGAGCACGTGCGCGGGGTCGTAGGTCTCGACGAGGAAGGTCGGCTCTCCGCCGACGCGCCCGAGCCACGCGTCCTGGTGCGGGTCGGTCTCGATCTCGCGGAGGTACGCGAGGACCTCGGCCGCCTCGAGGTGACCCATCTGCCAGAACGCCGACGCGGGGTGGCGCAGCCACGCGTGCAGCACGCGCGCGTACCGGTCGACGTCGAAGGGCTCGATGGTGATGTCGAGCGGGACGCCGGCCGTGACGGGCGCCGTGGTCTCGGCGCTCACCGGAGCGCCCCCGTCGGTACGCCGGCCGGCACGCCGAACTCCTGGAACGCGATGCGCCGCTCCATGGGGTAGACCTCGCGGCCCGTGATCGTCGCGAGGATCGAGGAGTTGCGCCACGGACCGAAACCGAGGTCCGGGGCGGTGAGGCCGTGCGTGTGCTCCTCGGCGTTCTGCACGAACACCCGCCCGCGCGCGGACCGGGCGTCGGGCCCGATGGCGTCTCTGGCGACTTCGGCGACGTCGATCGTGTAGTCCCGGGCGACCGCGAACCGCCCCAGGTCGTCCCACGCGAGGTGCTCGCGGGCACCGAGGACGAAGTCGGGGACGCGGGCGGCGTACCCGGTCGCGAGGACGAGGGCGTGGGTCGTGTGCTCGTGGGCCTCGTCGAGCTGACCGTGCCGCAGGCGGAGCGTGATCTCCTCGGTCGCCGCGTCCCACCGGGCGCCGAGGACCTCCGTGTCGGTGAGCAGCGTCGACGGGACGGGTCCACGGACGCTCTTGCGGTAGAGGGTGTCGTAGATGTCGTCGACGAGCGCGGCGCTGATCCCCTTGTAGAGGCTGCGCTGCTCGCGGCCGAGCCGTTGACGTGTCTCGAGGGGCAGGGAGTGGAAGTGGTCCGTGTACTCGGGCGAGGTCATCTCGAGCGTGAGCTTCGTGTACTCCATCGGGAAGAAGCGCGGTGAGCGCGTCACCCAGTCGAGGCGGGCGGGCTGCTCCCCGACCGTCTCGAGGAGGTCCCGGTAGATCTCGGCGGCGGACTGGCCGCTGCCGACCACGGTGACGGACCGCGCGGCGCGCAGGAGGTCGCGCTGGGGCAGATACTCGGAGCTGTGCACCGCGAGGCCGGGGACGTCCCGCAGAGCGGGGGGCACGACGGGGCTCGTCCCCGTCCCGAGCACCACGTGCCGGGCGCGGTACGTCTCCTCCTCGCCGGTGTCGCTGCGGACGGCGCGCACGACGTACGTGTCGCCGTCGACCTCCAGGTCGACGACCGTCCTGCCCCACCGCAGGGTGTCGAGATGCTCGGCCACCCACCGGCAGTACGCGTCGTACTCCTCGCGCAGCGGGTAGAAGCTCTCCCGGATGTAGAAGGGGTACAGGCGGCCGCTGGCCTTGAGGTAGCTGAGGAAGGAGTAGCGCGACGTGGGGTCGGCCATCGTCACGAGGTCGGCGAGGAACGGCACCTGGATGGTGGCGCCCTCGATCATCATGCCGGGGTGCCAGCTGAAGCCGTCCGCGGAGTCGAGGAAGACCGCGTCGAGCTCCGCGAGCGGTGCGCTCAGGGCGGCGAGGCCGAGGTTGAACGGGCCGATGCCGATGCCGACCACGTCGTACGTGCGGAGGTCGGCGCTCATCGTGCACCCACCGGTGCGGGCACGGTGCGGGCGGGAGCGTGGGAGGCGCGGTCGAGCAGGGCGTCCCCCTCGACGAGGGCTGCCGCGGTCGAGCTGACGAGGGCGAGCACCCGCCGCACGTCAGCGACGCTCACCTCGGGGTTGAGCAGCGTGAGCTTGAGGCAGGGGCGCCCGCCGATGACGGTCTTGGCCACGAGGGTGCGGCCGGACTCGAAGAGGACCCGGCGGACGAGGGGCACGAGGCGGTCGGAGGCGGCGTCGTCGAGGCCTGCGGGCTGGTAGCGGAAGAGGACGGTGCTCAGCTGGGAGCGGCCGACGAGCTGGAGGTCGGCGTCGGCCGCGATGACCTCGTGCGCCTGGGCAGCGAGGTCGATCACCTCGTCGAACATCTCGCCGAGGCGGTGGGCACCGAGGGCGCGCAGGGTGACCCAGAGCTTGAGGGCGTCGAAGCGGCGCGTGGTCTGGAGGGACTTGTCGACCTGGTTGGGCTCGCCGCTCCCGGCGGGGTTGAGGTAGTCGGCGTACCAGGCGGCGGGCGCGAGGTCGGCGGGGACGCGGACGAGGACGGCGCTCGACGAGACGGGCTGGAAGAAGCTCTTGTGGAAGTCGACGGTCACGGAGCGGGCGCGCTCGATGCCGTCGAGCAGGTGACGGCGCGTGGGGGAGACGAGGAGGCCACAGCCGTAGGCGGCGTCGACGTGCAGCCACACGTCGGCGTCCTCGCAGACGTCGGCGATCGACGCGAGGGGGTCGATGCAGCCGCGGTCGGTGGTCCCGGCGGTCGCGACGACGCACATCGGTACCTGCCCGGCGTCGCGGGCGTCGCGCAGGGTGTCGGCGAGCGCCTCGGGGAGCATGCGGCCGTGGGCGTCGGTCGCGACGGTGAGGACCGCGTCGTCGCACAGGCCGAGGAGCCGGGCGGACTTCTGCACGCTGAAGTGGCTCGACGCCGTGGCGACGACGACGAGCTGGTGCAGCGCAGCCCGGCCCAGCGGGTGGCGCGCGGTGGCGTGCTCGCGGGCGAGCAGGAGCGACTGGAGGTTCGACTGGGTGCCGCCGGAGGTGAAGATCCCGTCGCCGCTCGTGAAGCCGATCCGGGCGTTGACCCAGTCGACGAGCCGGCGCTCCATGAGCGTGCCGATCCCCGACTGGTCGTAGGTGTCGAGCGACGCGTTGACGGCGGAGACCACGGCCTCGGCGGCGACGGCGGGCAGCGCGACGGGGCAGTTGAGGTGCGCCGCGTAGTCGGGGTGGTGGAACCAGACGGCGTGCTCGGCGAAGAGGGAGTCGGCCTCCTCCACAGCGAGTGCCGTGCCGCGTCCGGGGCCGTCGAGGTCGATCGCGTCGACGAGCGCCTGGAGCTGCTGCCGGCTCGCGCCGGAGAAAGGTTGGGTGGTGGTGCGCAACCGGTCGGCGATGCGACCGACGGCGTCGTGCATCGTGGCGGTGTAGGTGTCGGCTGTGGTGGAGGACAGCAGCTCGTGCACGCGTTTGCTCCCGGATGGCTGGACGAGGGTAGGTAAGGCACTCCTAAGATGGAGCGTCTCGCGCCCACCGTAATGCACGAACTGCCGGGATTACGTCTGGGCGCTCCTGTGAACTAGTTCACAGGATTGAGGTAAGGCAATCCATACCGACGCGTAGGTTAGGCATGCCATACTTTGGATCATGACCACTCTCGCAACGGCAACGCTCGAGCGCACGCAGCCCTCGTTCCGCGCGTTCGGCGTGACCGTGGGCGCCGTCCGGCGGCTCGGCCCGTCGTTCGTCCGCGTGACGTTCACGGGCGCGGACCTCGACTTCTTCGGGAGCGGCGGTCTCGACCAGCGCATCAAGGTCGTCTTCCCCGACTCGGCCGGCCGCGCACCCGTCCGCTCCGACTTCGACGGCGACAGCTGGTACCAGGCGTGGCGCGACCTCCCCGAGGACGTCCGCCACCCGTTCCGCACCTACACGATCCGTGCGACGCGCTCGGCACACGAGACCTCCAGCGGGAGCGCCGAGGTCGACGTCGACTTCGTCCTCCACGGCACCGAGCCTGGCCCAGACGGCGCACCCACGCACAGCGGCCCCGCGTCACGGTGGGTCGCGAGCGTCGTCCCCGGTGCTGAGGCCGTGCTCATCGGCCCCAACGCCCTCTACGCAGGCCAGCCCGGCGGGATCGAGTGGCAGCCTCCCGTCACCGCCACCACGCTCCTGCTCGCCGGTGACGAGACCGCCGCCCCCGCGATCACGTCGATCATCGCGACGCTGCCCCCCGGGACCCGCGCCCACGCGTTCATCGAGGTCCCCGAGAGCGGCGACGCCCTCACGGTCCCCGTGCCCGACGGCGTGACCCTCACCTGGCTCCCGCGCCACGACGCCGTCGCCGGAGTGCGGCACGACCACGGCGTCCTGCTCGACGCCGCCGTCCGTGAACGCATGAGCGAGCACTGCGCCGAGCTGGCCAGCGCCGCGACCGCTGCCCGGCAGACCGTCCGGGCTGCCGAGCCGGAGGACGTCGACATCGACACCGACATCCTCTGGGACGTGCCCGCCGGCCACGCGGAGCCGGGCCTGCCCGCGCTCTCCGGCTGCTACGCCTGGATCGCCGGCGAGGCCGCCGTCATCCGCGACCTGCGCCGCCACCTCGTCCGCGACCTCGGCATCGACCGCCGCTCCGTGGCCTTCATGGGCTACTGGCGCCGCGGCAAGGCCGAGTGCTGAGCCTGCCCCGTCGGCAGCTCACCCACATCCTTTCTCTCCCACCCCCTCCACAGGCCGGGCACCCGCCCCGGCTCGAGCCGCAAGGACACACAGTGACCACGAGCAAGACCACCACGCGCGCCGTCGCGACGATCGCCGGCAGCCTCCTCGCCCTCGGCGCGCTCGCCGCGTGCAGCACCGACACCACCGGGTCCTCGGACGCGACGAGCGCCGCCGGCGACACCAGCGCGTTCCCCGTGACGATCGAGCACGCTCTCGGCGAGACGGTCATCGAGGAGGCACCGACGAGCGTCGCGACCGTCAGCTGGGCCAACCAGGACGCGGCGATCGCGCTCGGCGTCGTGCCCGTGACGATGCCGTTCTCCACCTACGGCGGCGACGAGAACGGATACCTCCCCTGGACGCTCGAGGCTCTCGAGACGCTCGGCGACGAGCGTCCCGCCCTCTACTCCGACGTGGACGGCGTCCCGTACGACGAGCTCGAGCTCGCCGGACCTGACATCATCCTCGGCACGTACTCCGGCATGACCGAGGACGAGTACTCGCAGCTGAGCAAGATCGCCCCGACGATCGCCTACCCCGAGGCCGCCTGGGGCACCGACTGGATCCAGCAGCTCGACGTGACGGGCCGCGCGCTCGGCCTCGAGGACGAGGCGGCCGCGCTGAAGACCGAGATCGAGGACGGCATCGCCACCGCTGTCGAGTCGGCGCCGGAGATCGAGGGCAAGACCTTCGCGTACCTGTCCTTCTCCTCCACGGACCCGTCGGTCGTCACGTACTACACGCCGGCCGACTCGCGCGTCGAGTTCGTCGAGTCCCTCGGCCTCGAGAGCGCGCCGAGCATCGTCGAGCTCGCCGAGGGCAACGACTACTTCTACGGCGAGATCAGCGCCGAGCTGGCTGACACGATCGACGCGGACATCGTCTTCGCATACGTCGACAACGCCGAGCACCTCGCGGCCGTCCAGGCCGACCCGCTCCTCGGTGCGATCCCCGCGATCGCCAGCGGTGCGGTCGTCATGCTCGACGACCCGACGTTCATCCTCTCGACGTCGGCCCCGTCGCCGCTGTCCATCCCGTGGGCCGTGGACCAGTACGTCCCGCTCATCCAGGAGGCGGCGAACAACGTCGAGTGACGTCCGCCGACCACATCGCATGACGAGCACCCTTCCCACCGGACAGCCGGTCGCGACCCCCCGGGGCACGCGGCCGGCTGGCCCGCGTGACGGGCGAGCCACGCACGCACCGCGCCGCGGCGTCCTCGTGCTCGGTCTCGTCGCCTGTCTCAGCGTCGTGGTTCTCGTCGCGCTCGTGAGCGTCGCCGTCGGCGCCCGGCAGGTCCCCCTGGCGGAGGCATGGGCCGCTCTCACCGCGTACGTCCCGGGGGACATCGCCCACGAGGCCGTGCGCTCGCGCATCCCGCGGACGCTCCTCGGCCTGCTCGTCGGGGCCGCGCTCGGGTTGGCCGGTGCCCTCATGCAGGGGCTCACCCGCAACCCCATCGCCGACCCGGGCATCCTCGGCGTCAACGCCGGGGCGTCGATGTTCGTGGTCCTCGGGATCGTCGTGCTCGGCGTGACGTCGCCTGCCGCGCACGTGTGGTTCGCCTTCGCCGGCGCGGCGATCGCGGCCGTCGCGGTGTACTGGGTCGCGTCCTTCGGCCGGGGCGGGCCCACCCCGGTGAAGCTCGCCCTCGCCGGGGCGTGCATCACCGCGGCCCTCACGTCCGTCATCACGGCGCTGCTCATCATGAACACGCGCGCCTGGGACACGTTCCGCTTCTGGCAGGTCGGCTCCGTCGCAGGGCGCTCGCTCGACATCATCGGCACCGTCCTGCCCTACCTCGTCGTGGGGATGGTCGTCGCGCTCGTCAGCGGGCGTGTGCTCAACGCCCTGTCCCTCGGCGACGACCTCGCGCGCGGGCTCGGCCAGCACGTCGGCCTGGCGCGCGGTCTCGCGGCCGTGGGGGTCGTGCTCCTCTGCGGCGGCGCGACGGCCGCGGCCGGGCCGGTCGCCTTCGTCGGGCTCACCGTCCCGCACGTCGCCCGCGCCATCACCGGACCGGACTACCGGTGGATCCTCCCGTACAGCGGCCTGCTCGGCGCGGTCCTCGTCGTCGTCGCTGACGTCCTCGGGCGGATCGTCGCGCACCCCGGCCAGCTCCAGGTCGGCATCGTCACCGCGTTCATCGGGGCGCCCGTGTTCATCGCGCTCGTGCGGCGCAGGAAGCTGGCCGAGCTGTGAGCGCGCCTGTGGTGATCCCCGAGTCCGTGAGTCCGGAACCAGAGACCGCGCCGCCGACGGTCCCCGCGGGGACGCTCAGCCCGGTCGAGACCGTGCGCGCGGCCCGGCGCGAGCGCACCACCCGGTCGCGGCTGGTGACCGCCGTACTGGCGGCGCTGGTCGTCGGGCTCGTGGTGCTCACCCTGTGCGTCGGGGCGTTCATGGTGTCCTTCGTCGACGTGCTGCGTGTCATCGGCGGCGCGGACATCGACGGCGCGACGTTCGTCGTGTGGGACCTGCGCCTGCCGCGCACCCTCACCGCGCTGTGCGTGGGTGTCGCTTTCGGCGTCTCCGGCGCCATCTTCCAGACGCTCGTCCGCAACCCCCTCGCGAGCCCGGACATCATCGGCATCACGGCGGGTGCGAGCGCTGCGGCGGTCGTCGCGATCATGCTCTTCGGCCTCAACCCCGCGCTCGCCGCGCCCTTCGCGTTCGGCGGGGCGCTCGCGTCCGCGACGATCATCTACCTGCTCGCGTGGCGCGGCTCCGTCTCGGGGTACCGCCTCGTGCTCGTGGGTATCGGCGTCGCGGCCGTCCTCAACGCCGTGGTGAGCTACGCGTTGACCCGGGGCGACGTCATCGACGCCAACGAGGCGCTCGTGTGGATCACCGGGTCGCTCAACTCGAGCTCGTGGGGCCGGCTGCCCGGCCTCTTCTGGCCGCTCGTGGCGCTCGTGCCGGTCGTGGCGTTCCTCTCCCGGCCGCTGCGCGGGCTCCAGCTCGGCGACGACCTCGCCGCCGGGATCGGGGTGCGGCCCGAGCGGTCGAAGCTCGCGCTCATCGTCGCCGCGGTGGCGCTCGCCGCGATCGCGACCGCGGCCGCCGGACCGGTGGCCTTCGTCGCGTTCCTCTCCGGCCCCATCGCCCGGCGCCTCGCCCCGGGCTCGGGACTCGCGCTCGTGCAGTCCGGTCTCGTCGGGGCCTGCGTGGTGCTTGCGGCCGACTTCGCGGGCGCGCAGCTCTTCGGCGAGGTGCGCCTGCCGGTCGGGATCATCACGGGCGTCATCGGTGCCCCGTTCCTCCTGTGGCTGCTCGCCCAGTCCAACCGCATCGGAAAGGGCTGACATGGTCCACCACACGCTCGCCGCCCGGGACCTCACGCTCGGGTACGACGCCCGCGTCATCGTCCCCGAGCTGAGCGTCGACATCCCGGCCGGGCAGATCACCGTCATCGTCGGCGCGAACGCGTGCGGCAAGTCGACGCTCCTGCGCGGGCTCGCACGGTTGCTGTCGCCGCAGTCGGGGACCGTGCTGCTCGACGGCGAGGACATCCGCTCGCGCTCGACCAAAGACGTTGCGAAGGTGCTCGGCCTCCTGCCGCAGACGCCGATCGCACCCGACGGCATCACGGTCGCGGACCTCGTGGGGCGTGGCCGCTACCCGCACCAGGGCTGGTTCAAGCAGTGGTCGGCCGAGGACGACGAGGCGGTGGCGGACGCGCTCGAGGCGACGTCGACGCTCGAGCTGGCGGCGCGCCCTGTCGACGAGCTCTCCGGTGGTCAGCGTCAGCGGGTGTGGATCGCGATGGCGCTCGCGCAGCGCACGGACGTGCTCCTCCTCGACGAGCCGACGACCTTTCTCGACGTGAGCCACCAGGTCGAGGTCCTCGACCTGCTGTGCAGCCTCAACCGGACCCTGGGGCGCACGATCGTCATGGTGCTGCACGACCTCAACCTCTCGGCGCGGTACGCCGACCACCTCATCGCGATGAAGGACGGCCGCATCCACAGCCAGGGCACGCCCGCCGAGGTGGTGACGGCCGCGGGCATCGAAGAGGTCTTCGGGCTCCGGTGCCGCGTCATCGACGACCCCGAGACGGGGACCCCGCTCATGGTCCCGATCGCCGCGCCGCACCTCATCGGTCCCGGACGCTTCGGGGTGCGTGCGAAGGCGGTCTGATCAGGCGGTGGCGTAGAAGACGTCGACGGAGGTCTCGTGGCCTTCGGGCGTGCGCCACGAATCTGGGGTGATACCGACTGCTGGGGTTACCAGCGGTCGCCGTCGGGTTCGTCGACGGGCGGGGGTGGCGGCTGGGCGGCGAGGGTGGCGCGTGAGCCGGCACGCATCGCGTCGGTGCGTCGTGGGTTCGACGGGTCGTCGTCGATCCGCGGGGCGAGGTATCCGGCTGAGCTGCGCTTGCCCTTCTTCGCGCTGCCGCCCGCGCCTCCGGCGCCGCCGCCGCCCATCATGCCGCCGCTCGTGCCCGAGGTCCCGGACGATCCGGTCGCTCCCGCAACGGTCCCGGGCACGCCGGCCCCGCGACCGCCCGCCGTGCCTCCTGCGCCCGGTGTCCCGGCCACGGACGCACCGCCTGCGCGACTACCCGCACCACCGCCGCCGAACAGACCCGAACCGGCCCCGCCGAGCGCGCCCGACCGGGCACCACCGAGCAGACCCGCCGAACCCGCGCCGATGACACCGGCGCTCATCCCAGGAGACCCGGAGCCGCCGCTCCCGCCCGCAGCGATCGACCCGCCCGCACCGGCACCGGAACCGGCGAAGCCGGACGCACCGGCACGGTCGACGGACCCGTACCCGCCCGCACCGTTGACGTACCCACCGGTCGCACCGTCGACCGACGTGTAACCACCACCAGAACCCAGACCGGAACCGGAACCGTGCTGACCATCGCCCTGTGACGGTTCGCCGGACCACCCGTCGTCGGAGGTGCCGACCGAGGGAGGTGTGCTCACGACGAGCGACTGCGGGTCCACCGGGTTCTCCACCGCGAACAGCCTCACGGTCTCGGCGGTCGCCTGCATCACGGACGCCTCGGCGTTGATCTGCCTCAGCGCCTGAGCCGCGACGGCGTCCGCCTGGTCATCCGTGAGCGGGGCGCTCTGCATGAGGTCGCTGATCCTGTAGGACGGCCCACCGATGCCGTCGGCGAGCGTCCGCTTCGAGGCGACGAGCACCTCCGCCTGATCGGCGATGGCCGCCAAGGAGGTGACGTTCGCCGAGTGCTCGTAGAGCTTGCGACCGAGCTCGACGAACGTCTCCGCCGAGCTCTCCGCCGACAACCCGGTCCAGCCGACGTTGGCCGCGATCAGACTCATCGAGTCGGCGACGCTCGCGATCGCAGCAGCTGCCTTGGCGAGCTTCGCCGAGTCGTACGAGCCAGAGTCGAGAACTGACGTCTGGTGGATCTTCTCCAGAGCGGTCTCGTTCGTCCCCGTCATGGGTGCTCCTGTCGTCGATCCGTGTGTCGTGACGTGTGGGTGTGCTCAACCTGCGGTGTAGAAGACCTCGACGTAGTCGCCCTGGCCGTCCGGCCGGATCCAGTCGACGAAGACTCGCCATCGACCGTCGGCAGCTTGAGCCGGGGACACCTCGACGCAGGCGACGCCCTCGACCACGGGCTCCTTGTCGAGGTCGATCGGGTGGAACGTGTCGACGGCGAGCCCGAAGTCTCCGCACGTGTTGATCGCGCTCACGGTGCCGTCGGCGGCGACGTGCTCGACGACGATGGACTCGATGCGATCGAGGCCCGCGGGGTCCCCCGTGTAGGTGACGTTCGCGGGGGCAGAGACGTAGACCATCCCGGCTGCGGGCTGGAACTGCTCGATCTGGTCCGGCCACGTCTCTCGGAGACCGGGTTCGAGGTCGGGCCACGTGTCGGTGTCGGTGGCGCCGAGGGTGATGGTCCAGTCGTCGAGCATGACGAAGCTGTCTCCGGGGCCGTAGGGGTTCTCGTCGGTGCCGATGGTCACCCCGGGAACGTCCTCCTCGGGTGTCGGCTCGGCCGAGGGGGTCGTGCTCGCGCTCGGCGTCGAGCCCGCACCGGCCGACGCACGCGGGTCCGGGGCGTCGTCGCCGTCACCGGCGAACACGCCGGACAGCGCCAGGGCTCCGACGACCGCGAGTGCGACGCCCGCGCCGACGAGCGCCGTGATCGCTGGACGTCGTCTCGACTGCGACCCGCTCGGAGTCGGGCTCGTGGTCGGCGATCCCTGCGGGACCGGACTTTCCCACTGTGACACGGGTTGCCTTCCTGATGGTGTGACGGCGTCGGGCGGACCAGCGGGCGACACTAGATCGGCTGCTGGTGCTGGCGCGTCTTGATGCTCTGACCGTTGTACTGCAGTCCCGACGTCACGAGGGGAGGAGCGGCGAGGGCGTCGTCGACCCTCCGCTCGAGCGAGGAGAGGGCGTCGAGCGTTGCCTGGTCCTGCCACTGCATCTCGGCGGCGTACGTGCGGATCGCTTCAGCCATCCCGACGATCTTGAGCTCTGCCTGGTCGAGCACGGCGATGATCGCGGAGGAAGCGCTGCCGTACGTGGCAGCGAACGTGACGAGCGACGGGACGGCAGACCACGCCTGGCGTGGAGGCCGAGTGGCGATCGTCTTCAGCTGCAAACGTGCCTCAGCGAGCTGGATGAGCGTCTCCTCGACCCGTGCGACGTTGAGGAGCAGCTCGTCGATCGAGTCGATCGTCACGGTGCCGGTCGCGGCAGGTGCTGGTAGATCGCTCGTCACGCTGGGCCCCCGCGTCGGTGCGACGGCTCCCGAGACCGGTGCGCGTCCTCCCTGAAGGCTAGGGCACGCCGGGCGCGGGGTGGGGCCCGAGGCATGGTGAGAACTCCCCTTGACCTGGAGGCCTGACCTGCGCCGGGACGTCGACGGGGGAGGTCGGGCTGGTGCCCCCGACGTCTCAGCGACGGGACCCTCACCCGCCGGGCTGGACGCTCACGATAAACTGACCACCGGTCTGTACCGTGCACCCGCAGCAGACAAGAATCCAGCCTGAGGAGCCCCCGTGGGACGCGTAGTCGTCGACGTCATGCCGAAGCCCGAGATCCTCGACCCGCAGGGCAAGGCCGTCGCCGGGGCCCTGCCGCGACTGGGCTTCACGCAGTTCACCAGCGTCCGCCAGGGCAAGCGTTTCGAGCTCGAGGTCGACGGGCCCGTCACCCCCGAGGTGCTCGCCGCCGCCCGCGAGGCCGCGGACCGCGTCCTGTCGAACCCCATCATCGAGGACGTCGTCAACGTGTTCGACGCGTCCGACGAGGTCGCAGCGGTATGAGCGACACCCAGCACCTCGGCGGCACCCGCATCGGCGTCATCACCTTCCCCGGCACGCTCGACGACCGCGACGCCGCCCGCGCCGTCCGCCTCGCCGGCGGCACCGCCGTCCCGCTCTGGCACGCAGACGCCGACCTCCACGGCGTCGACGCCGTCGTCCTCCCCGGCGGTTTCTCCTACGGCGACTACCTCCGTGCCGGCGCCATCTCCCGCTTCGCGCCCGTCATGGAGTCGCTCGTCGACGCCGCCAACGGCGGCCTGCCCGTCCTCGGCATCTGCAACGGCTTCCAGATCCTCACCGAGGCCCACCTCCTGCCCGGCTCCATGATCAAGAACGACGGCCTCGCGTTCCTCTGCACCGAGCAGACCCTCACGGTCGAGAACGCCACCACCGCGTGGACGCGCGACTACACGCAGGGTGAGCAGATCACCATCCCGTTGAAGAACCAGGACGGCCAGTTCGTCGCCGACGAGCACACCCTCGACGAGCTCGAGGGCGAAGGTCGCGTCGTGGTCCGCTACGCCGGCGTCAACCCCAACGGCTCCCGCCGCGGGATCGCCGGCATCACCAACGCGGCCGGGAACGTCGTCGGGCTCATGCCGCACCCCGAGCACGCCGTCGAGTCCGGCTTCGGCACCGCCGCAGAGCGTGGCCCCCGTGCCGGCACCGACGGGCTGAGGTTCTTCACGTCCGTCCTCGGCTCGCTCGTCCGCGCCTGACCCGCCCGCCCGTGGTGAACATCTCCGGGGCGCCAGCCCTCGTCGACCCGGGGTCCGCTACGGCGGTGCCCTCGACGATGCCCGCGGGCGTCACGCTCGAGACCGTCCCCTGGGACCTCGCCGAGGTGCACGAGCTGCGCGAGGAACAGCAGGTCGAGCTCCGGGGCCGCTACGGGCGGGGCGAGCCCGGACCGCCGCCGACCGGCCACGGTCTCGTCGCCATGGTGCTCGTCCGCGTCGACGGCCGGACGAGCGCCTGCGGCGCGGTCCAGGACATCACGGGGGAGCACCCCGACCTCGGACCGGGACGCATCGGCGAGATCAAGCGGGTGTTCGTGCGCCCGGAGGCCCGGCGTCGGGGACTCTCCCGGCTCGTCATGGGAGCCCTCCACGAGCATGCGCGCGACGCCCGCCTCGACCGGCTCGTCCTCGAGACCGGCATGCTCCAGCCGGAGGCCTGCGCACTCTACGAAGCGTGCGGCTACACCCTCATCGAGAACTACGGCCCGTACGTCACCGACCCGGTCTCGCTCTGCTACACCCTGAGCCTCACCTGACCCGGAGCTCAGGCACTCCGCGGGTGCCGCTAGGCTGTCGCCGTGATCGGGGGCTCGCTCGGAGCGCTCGACTCTCAGAGCATGCAGGAGGCGTGATGGTCCCCATCATCACCGTTGCCGCCATCTCGATCGTCGTCATGATCATCGTGCGGGCGAGCCGAGGATCCAGCGGCGGATCCTCGACGGGCGGGAACGACGGAGGCGGCGGATGGTTCAGCGGCGGTAGCGACAGCGGTGACGGCGGCGGATGGGGCGGCGACAGCGGTGGCGGCGACGGAGGCGGCGGCGGTGGCGACTGAACGAGTGCGCCCGAGCGCGCGCGGCCGGGCGGTGGAGGCCTGATGTTCGACCATGGTGTCACTGAGGCCGGCCGCGCCACGCAGGTCGTCGGCTCTGACACCGAGCGCGTCGCCCCTCGACCTCGGGCATAGGCCTCGACCTCGGGCCTTGGAACGGTCGAGGTCGAGTCAGGTGCCCGAGGTCGGCGAACTCCACGGGTGCAGGTCAGCCGGCGGCCAGCGCCCGCTCGACGTCTTCGATGAGGTCCAGCGGGTCCTCGAGGCCGATGCTCAGGCGCACGGTCGTCTCCATGATCCCGACGGCGGCGCGACCCTCGGGGCCGAGCTTGCGGTGCGTCGTGGTCGCCGGGTGCGTGACGAGGGACTTCGCGTCGCCGAGGTTGTTCGAGATGTCGATGATCTCGAGCGCGTCGAGGAACGCGAAGGCACGCTTCTTGGCCGTCTCGGCGTCCGTGCCCTCCGGGACTGCGAGGTCGAAGGTCACGACCGTCCCGCCCCCCGACTGCTGAGAGCGCGCGAGCTCGTACTGCGGGTGCGACGGCAGGAACGGGTACCGCACCCGCGTGATGCCGGGGAGCGTCTCGAGGTGCTCGGCGACCCTGAGTGCGGCGGCCGTCTGGGCGTGGACGCGCAGCGGGAGCGTCTCGAGGCCCTTGAGCAGCACCCACGCGTTGAACGGGCTGAGCGACGGACCGGTGTTCCGGATGAACTTCTGGACCGGCCCCTCGATGTACTCCGTCGAGCCGAGGATCGCACCGCCGAGCACGCGGCCCTGACCGTCGATGTGCTTCGTCGCGGAGTAGACGACCACGTCGGCGCCGAGCGCGAACGGCTGCTGGAGGACGGGCGTCGCAAAGACGTTGTCGAGGACGACGACCGCACCGGCGGCGTGGGCGAGCTCGCACACGCGGCGGACGTCGACGATGTCCTGCATCGGGTTCGACGGGGTCTCGAAGAAGACGACGTCGGCGGGCGTCGAGAGCGCGGCCTCCCACTGGTCGGTCTCGTGACCGTCCACGTAGTCGACGGTGACGCCCCAGTCCTTGAAGATCTCCTCGAAGATGACGACGGTCGAGCCGAAGAGCGCGCGGGCGGAGACGATGCGCGACCCGGACTTCACGAGCGCGGCGAGCGAGGTGAAGACGGCGGACATGCCGGTCGCGGTGGCGTAGCAGGCTTCGGCCCCGTCGAGCAGGCGCAGGCGCTCCTCGAACATGTGGACCGTCGGGTTGCCGTAGCGCGAGTAGATGAAGCGGTCGACCTCGCCCTTGAACGCCGCCTCGGCCTCGGCGCCCGAGCCGTAGACGTAGCCCTGCGTGAGGAAGATCGGCTCCGAGGTCTCCTCGAAGTTCGAGCGCACCTGCCCGCCGCGGACGGCGAGGGTCGCGGGGCGCAGCGCGCTGCGCGGGGGAGTCTCGTCCGTCACCGGGCTCACTCCCCGGTGTACGTCGTCGACGGGAGGCCGCGCAGGCGCCACCCGTTGACGGTCCGCTGCCCGCGGGCGTCGGCGTCGCCCTCGAAGCCCTCGAGGATGTTGTACGACGGCCCGAACCCGGCTGCGGTCGCGTCGATCGCCGCCCCGATGGAACGGTTGCCGGCTCGGCAGAGGAAGACGATGGGGCGTTCGTCGCCGGGCTGCACGCCGGTCTTCTCGGCGACCTCGGCGACGAAGTTCTCGTTCGGTCCGTACGCGGTGTTCCACTCGACGAAGGCGACGTCCCGCCCCTCGAGCTCGCTGACGTCGGGGACACCGACCTGGTGCCACTCGCCCTCGGTGCGCACGTCGACGATCACGGCGCGCGGGTCGTCGCGCAGAAGGTCCCAGGCCTGCTGGGGGGTGAGGTCGCCTGCATATGTCATGTGATGCCTCCGTGGTTCCATCGGTCCGGGCGGTAGCACCCTCACCTCGTCGGACGAGGGGGTTGCTGCGGCGTCGTCGTGCCTGGTCACTCAGCCGCTCTGGATGGTCGTACGTCTCAGGATCGCGTGCCGTTCCAGAAATGAGACGGGGTGATCACATCGTGAGATTGACCCGGTCGGTGCGTTGACACGGCCCGTCGCGTCCCCGATCGTTGACTCAGGTCACGAGTGCCAGCAGATAGCCCCGGCTTGCTGGCCGGCAACCCTCCTTCCGCGGTGGGGTGCCCCGGGTGAAGACCTGGCCGGAGTCAGTCGACCTCCGGCAAGCGCGGGACTGCAGGCTTCTGCACAGCGGTCCCCACGATCGTCGGAGGACCCAGGATGTCTGCCACCACTCTCGAGCGCACCACCGCCACCACAGCCACTGCCGCGACCCCAGGCTCCGTGAGCTGCCTGCCCGTCGTCGGCTCGGACACGCTCGTCCCGCTCGTCGACGGACGCGTCCTCACCTACGCCAACCTCGACTGCGCCGCGAGCGCCCCCGCGCTGCGGGCCGTCGCCGACCGTGTCGCCGAGGTGCTCCCGCTCTACGCGAGCGTCCACCGCGGCGCCGGGTACCTCTCCCAGGTCTCGACCGCCCTGTACGAGGCGAGCCGCCACGCCATCGGGTCGTTCGTCGGTGCCCGCGCCGACGACGTCACGGTCGTCACGCGCAACACGACCGACTCCCTCAACCTCCTCGCCGGGTGTGTCCCCGACGGCCCGGACGGCGCACCGGGCCGGGTGCTCGTCCTCGACGTCGAGCACCACGCGAACCTCCTGCCGTGGCAGCGGGCCGCCGGCGGGGCGACCGTCCTCGTCGGCGAGACGTCCGTCGCGGCCACGCTCGCCGCACTCCGTGCGGAGCTCGCCGCCGCGTCGTACGCGCTCGTCGCCGTCACCGGCGCCTCCAATGTCACCGGGGAGTCGCTGCCCGTCGCAGACGTCGTCGCGGCGGCCCACGCCGCCGGCGCGCGCGTGGTGCTCGACGGCGCGCAGCTCGTGCCGCACCGCCGGTTCTCCCTCGCCGACACCGACGTCGACTACATTGCCTTCTCAGGGCACAAGACCTACGCACCGTTCGGGTCCGGTGCCCTCGTGGGACGCCGCGACTGGCTCGACACTGGCGTGCCGTACCTCGCAGGGGGAGGCGCGGTGCGCCAGGTCGGCGTCGAGGACGTCGTCTGGACCGACGCTCCCGCCCGCCACGAGGCCGGCTCGCCGAACGTCGTCGGTGCGGTCGCGCTCGCCGCAGCGTGCGACGCGCTCGGCGCGCTCCCCGAGGGCGCGCTCGCCGCTCACGAGGCCGTCCTGCGCACGCGCCTGGTCGACGGGCTGTCGGCCGTCCCCGGGGTCGAGATCGTCACGGCCTGGGCCGACGCGGTCGACCCCGTCGGTGTCGTGACGTTCTCGGTCGTCGGCCACGACCCGGGCCTCGTCGCGGCCTATCTCTCCGCCGAGCACGGCATCGGCGTCCGCGACGGCCGCTTCTGCGCCCACCCGCTCCTCGCGCGCCTCGGCTACGACGCCGGCGCGGTCCGCGCGAGCGTCGGCGTCGGCACCACCCTCGACGAGGTCGACCGCCTCGTCGCCGCTCTGCACGCCTACGTCACCGCCGGACCGGTCGCCCGGTACGAGGTCGTCGACGGGTGCTGGGCCGTGGTCGACGACCCGCGCCCCTTGCCCGCCGGTTCCGGGCTCACCGGGCTCATCGCGACCGCGTCGGCCGGCCTCGGCGTCACCGCCGGGTGCGGCCCGGTGCCTGGCACGGACGGCTGAGGAGCAGGTCAGAGACCCTCTCCACTCGTGAGCGCCCTCGACCCACAGCGCTCGAGGGCGTAGTGTGCGCCGGGTGAAAAAGACCCTCGCTCCGACCCGCTTTGTCCGGATCGCGTGTGCGGCGGCCACCCTGACACTGGTGCTGACCGCCTGCGACGAGAGGCCTCCGCTCTCCGCGCCGACCGAGAACACCGACGCGGTCGAGGTGGTGGTGCCCGCAGAGCCCACGCCGGAGCCCACCGTCGAGGCGCCCGCCGCGCCCGAGGAGGTGGTGGTGCCGACCGTACCCGCCGAGCCGGTCGAGACACCGGCGCCCGTCGTCGAGGAGCCTGAGCCGGAGGTCGTCCCCGTCGACGACGCTGCGACGTCCGAGCCCGCCGGGCGCGCGGCCTTCCCCGAGGACGCCGTCGGCGACTACCAGCTGGGCGGGGCGTACACGCCCGCTGCCGACGTGACCCTCGTCGTCCGGGACAGCACCGCCGAGCCCGCCCCGGGCCTGTACAACGTCTGCTACGTCAACGGTTTCCAGACCCAGCCCGGTGACTCCGACGCGTGGCTCGCGGAGCACCCCGAGCTCGTCCTGCGCACCGCGGCCGGCAAGCCCGTCGTGGACCCGGGGTGGCCCGACGAGTACATCCTCGACGTCTCCACGGACGTGAAGCGCGAGGCGATCGCGGACATCATGGCGGCCACCATGGCCACGTGCGCGGAACGCGGTTTCGACGCCATCGAGTTCGACAACCTCGACTCCTACTCCCGGTCCGGCGGTGCCCTCGACCTCGACGACACCGTCGCCGCCGCCCACCTGTACGTCGAGCGCGGGCACGAGCTCGGGCTCGCCGTCGGGCAGAAGAACACCGCCGAGCTGGAGGCTCGCGGCCGCGACGAGATCGGCTTCGACTTCGCGATCGTCGAAGAGTGCGGCTACTGGGAAGAGTGCGACGTCTTCACGGACGTGTACGGCGGCGCCGTCTTCGCCATCGAGTACCCGGACGCGGGCGACTTCGCCGCGACCTGCGCCGTGCCGGGGCGTCCCGACAACATGGTCCTGCGCGACCTCGACCTCGTCACCCCCACCCACGAGGACTACGTCTACGGGCGCTGCTGACGGGGACGCGCGGGTCGACCAGGCCCTGGTCCGTGCCGCGAGCTCCACGCGCCACGCCTGACGGGGCGTGCTCTCGAGGACGGAGCGTGCGCTGAACCGCACGCCCGGCCCGCAGGAGCACGCCCTGTCACGACGCCGAGGAGCGGCCTGAACTGAGGGAGGGGCAGTAGGGTCGGGCGCAGCAGGTCGGCCGGTCGGCTGACACGTGTCCCGAGATCGTGGAGGGTGTCGATGGTGGGCGTAGGCGTCGTCGAGGGGGAGAGGAACCTGCCTCCGGGATTCGCGCACCCGCACGCCTCGGACGAGGCGCGGGCGATCGCGGAAGCCGGGATGATCCTGAGGGTCCAGGTCGGCTCGGGCGTGCACGGCACCGCGATCACCGGCCAGGACGACCGCGACGAGATGGGCATCTGCCTGGAGCCTGCCGAGCTCGTGACCGGCCTCGCCCGGGTGCCGCGCGGGACCGACGCGCAAGGCACCGAGATCGAGTTCGAGCAGTACCAGCGGCACACCGTCTGGGACCGCCCCGGCGGCCTGGCGAACAGGTCCGGCGCCGGAGACCTCGACGTCGTCGTCTACTCGGCACGCAAGTGGTGCCGGCTCGCGCTGGCCGGGAACCCGACCGTGCTCCTCGCGCTGTTCGTCCCGGACGAGGAGGTCGTCTACCGCAACGAGGCCGGCGCAGAGCTCGTCGAGAACGCCCCGCGGTTCGTGTCGAAGCTCGCCGCGGACCGGTTCCTCGGCTACCTCCGTGCGCAGCGCGAAGCGATGCTCGGGCTGAGAGGCGCCCACACGAACCGCCCGGAGCTCGTCGCGGCGCACGGCTACGACACCAAGTTCGCGATGCACGCACTGCGGTTGGGTGTGCAGGGAGTCGAGTACCTCACGACCGGCCGGATCACCCTGCCGGTGCCGGAGCCCCATCTCAGCTGGTTGCGCGCCGTGCGGAGCGGCGAGGTGGAGCTGTCACGGGTCGTCGCTGCCATCTCGGCTGCGGAGACGCAGCTCGAAGAGCTCCGCGATGCGTCCAGCCTCCGCGACCACCCGGACCGCCGCTGGGTCGACGACTGGCTCCACCGGACGCACCTGGCCTACTGGTCGGGCTGAGCCCCGCCGACCCCGGCCCGACGGGGCGCTGTGCGTCAGCCGGTCCCTCAGCCCTTCACGCAGAGGAGCGTGCGCAGCCGGGCGACCACCTCGACGAGGTCGGACTGTGCCGCGATGACCGCGTCGAGGTCCTTGTAGGCGCCGGGGATCTCGTCGACCACCCCGGCGTCCTTGCGGCACTCCACGCCCGACGTCTGCGCGGCGAGGTCGTCGACCGTGAACTCCTTCTTGGCCCGCGTCCGGGACATCCGGCGGCCCGCGCCGTGCGACGCCGACTGGAACGACACGTCGTTCCCCAATCCCCGCACGATGTACGACCCCGTGCCCATCGAGCCCGGGATGAGCCCGAGCTCCCCGAGACCGGCCCGGATCGCGCCCTTGCGGGTGACGATGAGCTCCGCGCCGTCGATCTGCTCGACCGCCACGTAGTTGTGGTGGACGTTGACCGCCTCGTCGAACTCCACGTCCCGACCCGCGAAGGCCGTCCGGACCTCCTCGACGACGAGCGCCATCATCACCGCACGCGAACGCGCCGCGTACTCCTGCGCCCACCGCAGGTCGGTCAGGTACGCGTCCATCTGCGGGGTGCCCGCGAGGAACACGGCCAGGTCCCGGTCCGGCAGCGTGAGGTTGTGGTCCAGACCCTTCGCGATCGACACGTGGCGCTCCGCGAGCTCCTTGCCGATGTTCCGCGACCCGGAGTGCAGCTGCAGCCACACCTGGTCGTCCTGGTCGACGCACAGCTCGATGAAGTGGTTGCCGCCACCGAGCGTCCCGAGCTGCTTGCGCGCCCGGGCCTCCAGCTGGTGCACGCCGTCGTGGAGCGTCGAGAACCGGCCCCAGAGCGATGCCGTTCCCGAGACGAACGCAGCGCTCGCGGGCCCGGAGCGGACGGGCCGCAGCCGGCTGACGTCTACGGCCGAGCCGTGCGAGTGGTACCCGACCGGGACAGCCCGCTCGAACGCCGACCGCAGCGGGCCGAGGTCGTCGGGCAGGTCCGAGGCCGTCAAGGAGGTCCGGACGCCGATCATGCCGCAGCCGATGTCCACGCCGACCGCGTTGGGCGAGACGGCATCTCGCATCGCGATGACCGAGCCGACCGTCGCCCCCTTCCCCAGGTGGACGTCCGGCATGACGCGGACGCCCTCGACCCACGGCAGGGCTGCGATGTTGCGCAGCTGCTGGAGCGCCTCGGGGCCGACGTCGTGCGGGTGGGCCCACATGAGCGTCGGCGCCTTCGCGCCCGGGAGGGGGACGGGGAACTCGGTGTGCATGATGCCTCTCTCGATCAGTGCCGGCCGGGAGCGTCACCCGGGCTGTGCGGCGCGCCTGACCGTAGTGGACCGTTGCTGCTGGTCGCCTCCCATTTTCCGCGCCGGCGCTCCCGCGTCGACGCCTCGCGCACCGGCCCGCTACTGTGCAGCCGTGCACCATCAGCCTGTCCCGGAAGGGCCTCCCGTGCGAGCGCGGGACATCACTCCCACGACCCCCGGAGAGCGGCGGAACCGTCCTGCCCAGGTCAGCGGGTGGTTCTTGATCGGCGTCGTCGCTGCTCTGGCGAGCTTCGGGACGTTCCTCGGATGGCTCTACGCGCCGTTCTTCCTCACCGTGGCGGTCGTCTGCTCGATCGGTGCCATCGTCGCAGGGCACGTCGGGCGAGCCCGCCGGTACCGCGCGGGGCGCTCTCAGGCGCTCGCCTGCATCGTCCTCGCGTGGCTGGGGCTCGCGGTCAGCGCGCTCGCGGTCCTCGTCCACCTCGGCGTGCTCGTCGGCTTCGCTGCGCTCTTCGGCTGATCCGGGATGACACGATCGACGACGGGCTGGGTCTCGGCGACCAGGACAGGACAGCGCTCTGACGTCAGTCGGCGATCGCGATCCCGAGGTGCGCCGCGAACGACGGGCCGAGGTCGTGGAGCTGCTCCTCGCTGATGGTCGCTCCCTTGAGACCCGCGAGGCCGGTGATCACGCTGAGCCGTGCGCCGCTGAGGTCGACGCGCTTGAGCTGGGTGGCGGTCGTCGTGAGCTGGTCGATCCGGGTACCGGGAAAGGACACCACGCTGGCGCGGACGCGGGAGAGGTCGAGCTCGCCGATGACGCAGTCCTCGAAGCGGACCTCGCTCAGGCGGGCGTCGCGCAGATTGAGGTAGTCGATCTTGACGTTGCGGAACGTCACGCGAGACCAGTCGCCGGAGTACGCCTGGATGCCGCCGAGACGGCTGGCGCGGACGGTCACGTCGAGCCAGGAGCCCGACGCCGCGTCGAGGGTGTCGGCGCTGACGCTCTCGAGCGTGCAGTCCATGAGCCGGGCGGAGCCGAGGTCCATGCCGGAGAGGTTCGCGCCGCGGAACTCCGAGTCGATGATGCGGGAGCCGGACGCGTCGACGTCCCGGAGATCGGTGCCGTCGAAGATCCCCTTCTCGACGTAGCCCTCGGGCTCGAGTGTCTGTGGGGCGTCGGGGGTCTCGTCGTCGTGCGGCATGGCTTCAGCCTCTCACGCAGGCCTGACGCGGCTGCTCGCCGCCGCCCCAGGTCCGCGTCCACCTGCCCCGGTCGCGCTGATGATCGTCCGGGTGCGCCAGGTC